>NZ_JXSP01000089.1:0-32950 GCF_000946635.1 Micrococcus sp. MS-ASIII-49 | reverse complement strand
GAATACCACCCGAAACCGCCCCCCAACGCAGGGTCAGCGCCCCCGGGTCAGCGCTGCGGGTACTGGCGCAGCTGCTCGCCCACGTAGATCTGGCGCGGGCGGCCGATCTTGGTGGCCGGGTCCTCCATGAGCTCGCGCCACTGGGCGATCCAGCCGGGCAGGCGGCCCAGGGCGAAGAGGACGGTGAACATCTTCTCCGGGAAGCCCATGGCCTTGTAGATCACGCCGGTGTAGAAGTCGACGTTCGGGTAGAGCTTGCGCTCCACGAAGTAGTCGTCGGCGAGGGCCTTCTCCTCGAGGCGCTGGGCGATCTCCAGCAGCTCGTCGTTGCCGCCCATCTTGCCCAGGATGTCCTCGGCGGTCTTCTTGATGATCTTGGCCCGCGGGTCGTAGTTCTTGTACACGCGGTGGCCGAAGCCCATCAGGCGGACGCCGTCCTCCTTGTTCTTCACCTTCTCCATGAAGTCCTCGGGCGTGATGCCCTCCGACTTGATCTTCCGGAGCATGTTCAGCACGGCCTCGTTGGCGCCGCCGTGCAGCGGGCCGTAGAGGGCGTTGATGCCGGCGGACACCGAGGCGAACAGGTTGGCCTGGGTGGAGCCGACCAGGCGCACCGTGGAGGTGGAGGCGTTCTGCTCGTGGTCGGCGTGCAGCATGAGCAGCAGGTCGAGGGCCTTGACCACGTCCGGGTCGATGTCGTATTCCTCGGCCGGCACGCCGAAGCACAGGCGGAGGAAGTTCTCCACGTAGTTCAGCGAGTTGTGCGGGTACATGAACGGCTGGCCCAGCGACTTCTTGAACGCGTAGGAGGCCAGCACCGGCAGCTTGCCCAGCAGACGCACGGTGGAGATGTGGACCTGCTCCGGATCGTGCGGGTCCAGGGAGTCCGGGTAGAACGTGGACAGCCCGGACACGGAGGAGGACAGCACCGGCATGGGGTGCGCGTCCCGCGGGAAGCCGTTGAAGAACAGCTTGAGGTCCTCGTGCACCATGTTGTGGCGCAGGATGTTGGTCTCCCAGGCCTCCAGGGTCTCCTTGGACTCGGGCAGCTCGCCGTAGATGAGCAGGTAGGCCACCTCCATGAAGGAGGAGTGCTCGGCGAGGTCCTCGATGGCGTAGCCGCGGTAGCGCAGGATGCCCTGGTCGCCGTCGATGAACGTGACGGCCGACTTGGCGTTCGCCGTGTTCATGAAGCCCGGGTCGTAGGTCACGTCGCCGGTCTCCTTCAGGAGCGGGGCGATGTTGATGCCGTTGTTGCCCTCTGTGGCGTGCTCGACGCCCAGGTCCAGGCTCTGCTCGCCGACGGTCAGCCGGACGGACTCGTGATGGGTCACGGGTGTGCTCCCTCGTCTTCTCTTCTCGATGGCCCGGGTTCGCGCGTCCGTGTGGGCGCGCCCACACGGGGACGACTCTGCTCCAAACTATCAAGGACCGGCCCGGGACGCGCGGTCGCTTCCCCCGACGACGGCCCCCGACCCCGGCTCAGCCGGTCCGCGGCCCGCGGGCGGTGAGTCTCGCCGCGGCCCGGGCGACCGCCTCGTCCGTGGCGGTGATCGCCACGCGGACGTAGCCGTCGCCGCCGGCACCGTAGAATACGCCGGGCCCGGCGATGATGCCCAGGTCCGCCAGTTCGCCCAGCAGGTCCCACGAGTCCTGCGCCGTGGCGTCGGCCGGGTCCAGGTCCGCCCGCCGGGTCCACAGGTACAGCCCCGCCTCGGAGTGGTCCACCGTGTGGCCGGAGGCCTCCAGCGCCGTGCGCAGCGCGTCCCGACGGCGACGGTAGCGGTCCTTCTGCTCCGCGACGTGCGCGTCGTCGGCCAGGGCCACGGCCATCGCATGCTGCACCGGGGCCGGCACGATCATGCCCGCGTGCTTGCGGGTGTTGACCAGGGTCGCCACGAGCTGCGGATCCCCCGCGGCGAACGCGGCGCGGTAGCCGGCGAGGTTGGACTGCTTGGACAGCGAGTAGACGCTCAGCAGGCCCGTCAGGTCGCCGCCGGAGACCTCGTCGGACAGGATGCAGGGCACGACGGCCCCGTCCCACGCGTCCCAGCCGAGCTCGGCGTAGCACTCGTCCCCGCACACCACGGCGCCCACGCCACGGGCGGCGTCGACCGTGCGGCGCAGCGCCGCGGCGTCCAGCACGGCACCGGTGGGGTTGGCCGGCGAGTTGGTCCACACGAGGCGCACCCGCTCACGCACCTCGGGCGCCAGCGCGTCGAGGTCGTCCGCGGCCACGGCCTCCGCCCCGGCCAGCAGCGCGCCCACCGCATAGGTGGGGTAGGCGGCCTCGGGGTGGACGACGACGTCGCCTGCACCCAGCCCGAGCAGCGTGGGCAGCCACGCGATGAACTCCTTGGACCCGACCGTGGGCACCACGGCCGCCGGGTCCAGCCCGGACACCCCGCGGCGCCGGGCGTACCAGTCGACGACCGCGCGGCGCAGGGCGTCCGTGCCGTGCGTCGTCGGGTAGCCGTGCGCGTCGGCGGCCTCGGTCAGGGCCCGGCGGATCAGCGCCGGCGTCGGATCCACGGGCGTGCCGATGGACAGGTCCGCGACACCGTCCGGGTGGGCGGCGGCACGCTCGCGGTAGGGGGTGAGCGTGTCCCACGGGTAGTCCGGCAGCGTCAGCATGGGGCTCAGGCGTCGGCGTTCTGCAGGGGCAGGGCGGAGATGATCGGGTGGTCCTTGGCGATCATGCCCAGCTTGGCGGCGCCGCCCGGGGAGCCCAGGTCGTCGAAGAACTCGACGTTGGCCTTGTAGTACTCGGCCCACTCGTCCGGGGTGTCGTCCTCGTAGTAGATGGCCTCGACGGGGCACACCGGCTCGCACGCACCGCAGTCGACGCACTCGTCCGGGTGGATGTAGAGCATGCGCTCACCCTCGTAGATGCAGTCCACGGGGCATTCGTCGATGCACGCCTTGTCCTTGACGTCCACACACGGCAACGCGATCACGTAGGTCATGGCTGACCGTCCACCTCTCTCTGGGCACGGGGTTGCGGGGCTGCGGTCCAGGGTACTCGCTCCCCCGGACGCGTTTCGCGGGCGGTCACAGTCGCCCGGCGGGGGCGCGTGGCGCCGTCGGCGGCCCCTGCGGGTCGGCGGTCCAGCCGCCGGCCCACGGCCAGCAGGACCAGGCCGAGCGCCGGCTGGCCGACGTTCCAGGCCACAGAGGCGACGACGGCGCCCGGCGCCGCCGCCCACAGGCCGGCCGTCCAGGACACCCCCAGGGCGTCGTCCACCGGCAGGCGCTGCAGGGCCAGGACGGCGGTGAACGCGCCGGCGACGACCGCGGCCCCCGCCGGCAGGGCGCGCCCGCCGCGGCCCGCGCGTCGGACCATCCACCAGCGCTGCGTCGAGCCGACGAGCACGAGCGCCAGCACCGCCCCCCAGGGCAGGGTCCAGCCGCCCGGCAGGGAGGCCAGGTTCAGATGGACGGCGGTGCCGAGCGCGCCGGCGACGACGCCGAGCAGCGCCCCGCCCACCACGTCGGCGGGCCGGGCGCGGCGGCGGGGGTGATCAGGCACGGGCGCGGGCGCGCGCGGCCTTCAGGCGCTCGTTGGCGTCCAGGACGACCTTGCGGATGCGGATGTCCTCGGGGGTGATCTCCACGCACTCGTCCTCGCGGGCGAACTCGAGGGACTCCTCGAGGGTGAGTCGGCGCGGGGGCGTCAGGCCCTCGAACGACTCGGAGGAGGCCGCACGCATGTTGGTGAGCTTCTTCTCCTTGGTGATGTTCACGTCCATGTCGTCCGCGCGGGCGTTCTCGCCCACGATCATGCCCTCGTACACCTCGGCGCCGGGCTGCACGAAGAAGGTGCCGCGCTCCTGCAGGTTGATCATGGCGAACGGCGTGGCGGAGCCCGCGCGGTCGGCCACGAGGGAGCCGTTGGTGCGGTACTCGATCTCACCGGTCCACGGCTCGTAGCCGGCCGCGTAGGAGGAGGCGATGCCCGCGCCGCGGGTCTCGGTGAGGAAGCGGGTGCGGAAGCCGATCAGGCCGCGGGCCGGGACCAGGAACTCCATGCGGATCCAGCCCGTGCCGTGGTTGGACATCTCCTGCATGCGGCCCTTGCGGGCGGCCATGAGCTGCGTGACCGCGCCCATGAACTCCTCGGGGATGTCGATGGTCATGCGCTCCATCGGCTCGTGGACCTTGCCGTCCACGGTCCGGGTGACCACCTGCGGCTTGCCCACGGTGAGCTCGAAGCCCTCGCGGCGCATCTGCTCCACGAGGATGGCCAGGGCGAGCTCGCCGCGGCCCTGCACCTCCCACGCATCCGGGCGCTCGGTGGGGAGCACCTTGAGCGAGACGTTGCCGATCAGCTCCTTGTCCAGGCGGTCCTTCACCTGGCGGGCCGTGACCTTGGCGCCCTTGACGCGGCCGGCCAGCGGGGAGGTGTTGATGCCCACGGTCATGGATATGGCCGGGTCGTCCACCGTGATCAGCGGCAGCGGCTTCGGGTTCTCCGCGTCGGTGAGGGTCTCGCCGATCATGATGTCCTCGATGCCGGCGACGGCGACGATCTCGCCCGGGCCGGCCTCCTCCGCGGGCACGCGCCCGAGGCCCTTGGTGGCCAGCAGCTCGGTGATCTTCACGGTCTTCAGGGCGCCGTCCTGGCGGGCCCACGCGACCTGCTGGCCCTTGCGAAGGGTGCCGTTGAAGATGCGCAGCAGCGCGAGGCGGCCGAGGAACGGGGAGGCGTCCAGGTTGGTGACGTGCGCCTGGAGGACCTCGCCCTCGGTGTAGGACGGGGCCGGGATGTGCTCCATGATCACGTTGAAGAGGGCCTCGAGGTCCTCGGCCTCCGGCAGGGCGCCGTCGGCGGGCTGGGTCAGGGAGGCGCGGCCGGCCTTGCCCGAGGCGTAGACGACGGGGACGTCCAGCACCGAGTCGAGGTCCAGGTCCGGGTCCTCCTCGGCCAGGTCCGAGGCCAGGCCGAGCAGCAGGTCCATGGAGTCGGAGACGACCCCGTCGATGCGCGCGTCCGGGCGGTCCGTCTTGTTGACCACGAGGATCACGGGCAGCTTGGCCGCGAGGGCCTTGCGGAGCACGAAGCGGGTCTGGGGCAGCGGGCCCTCGGAGGAGTCCACGAGCAGCACGACGCCGTCCACCATGGACAGGCCGCGCTCCACCTCGCCGCCGAAGTCGGCGTGGCCGGGGGTGTCGATCACGTTGATGGTGACGGTCTCGCCCTCGGGGGCGGACGGGCCGGAGTAGAACACCGTGGTGTTCTTGGCGAGGATCGTGATCCCCTTCTCCTTCTCCAGGTCCCCGGAGTCCATGACCCGCTCGGCGACGTCGCCGTGCGTGTTGAAGGCACCGGTCTGGCGCAGCATGGCGTCCACCATCGTGGTCTTGCCATGGTCCACGTGGGCCACGATGGCCACGTTGCGCAGATCGGAGCGGCGGGTTTCGGTCGAGGTCATGGGCGTCCTGTCCGGTTCGACATCAAAGGGGTGGAGGCACACGACGACGGCGGCCCCCGTGCGATTGTACGCGCAGGGGCCGCCGTGGACAGGCGGGCCGGTGGGCCCGGGGTCGGCGGCGGGACGCGCCCGCCGCCGACCCGCGCGGTCAGTAGACGCCCTCGCCGAGGGAGGCGAGGAACTCGCGGCGCTCCTGGCGACGCTCCGCCTGCTGGTCCGGGTCCGGCACGGGCGCCGCCGCCAGGAGGCGACGGGTGTACTCCTCCTTCGGACGGTGGAGCACCTCCTCCGTGGGGCCCTGCTCCACCTGGCGGCCGTCCTTGAGGACGAGCACCTTGTGGGCCAGCATGTCCACCACCGCGAGGTCGTGGGACACGAACAGGCACGCGAACTCGTAGCGCTGCTGCAGCTCCGCGAACATGTCCAGCACGGCGGCCTGGACGGACACGTCCAGGGCCGAGGTCGGCTCGTCCGCGATGAGCACCTGGGGGTCCAGGGTCAGGGCGCGGGCGATCGAGATGCGCTGGCGCTGACCGCCGGAGAGCTCGTGCGGGTACCGGTTCACCACGGAGCGCGGCAGACGCACCGCGTCCAGCAGCTCCTCGGCGCGGGCCAGGCGCGAGCGCCGGTCCCCCACCTTGTGCACGACCATCGGCTCGGTGATGATGTCGCCGATCGGGAACCGCGGGTCCAGCGAGGCCGCCGGGTCCTGGAAGACCACGCCGATGTTCTTGCGCAGGGCGCGCTGCTCGGCCTTGGGCATCGTCGCCAGGTCGTGGCCCTGGATGCGCAGCGAGCCCTCCGCGATGGTGAGCAGGCCGAGGACCGACTTGGCGATGGTGGACTTGCCCGAGCCGGACTCGCCCACCAGGCCCAGGATCTCGCCCGGGGCCACCTGGAAGCTGACGTCGTGGACCACGCGGTTCTTCTTGCCGCGGTGGTCGTACTCGAGGTGGAGGTTCTCCGCCTCGATCGCGTACCGGGCCTGCGTCTGCGTGGCCGTGACCGGCTCCGGCTCTGCCACCTCGAGGGGCTCGCCGAGGCGCGGCACCGCCGAGAGCAGCTTCTGGGTGTACGGGTGCCGGGCGTGCTGGAGCACCTGGTGCACCGAGCCCTGCTCCACGAGCTCGCCGTGGAGCATCACGCACACCCGGTCCGCCATGTCCGCCACCACGCCCATGTTGTGCGTGATGAGCAGGATGCCGGTGTTCATCTTGTTCTTCAGGGAGCGCAGCAGCTCCAGGATCTCGGCCTGGACCGTCACGTCGAGCGCCGTGGTGGGCTCGTCCGCGATGATCACCTTCGGCGAGCAGCTGATCGCCATCGCGATGACGATGCGCTGGCGCTGGCCGCCCGAGAACTGGTGGGGGTACTGCTTGAGCCGGGTGGCGGCGTCGGGGATGCCCACCATGGTGAGCAGCTCGACGGCGCGCTTGTCCGCCTCGGTGCCGTAGGCGATGCCGTGCAGTTCGAGGGCCTCCGTGAGCTGGTCGCCCACGGTGAGGACGGGGTTCAGGGCCGTCATGGGCTCCTGGAACACCATCGCCACCTCGTCGCCGCGGATGTCGCGCAGCTGCCCCGGGGTCATGGTGAGCACGTCGCGGCCGGCCAGCTGCACGGAGCCGGTGATGTCCGCATTGCCCGGGAGCAGGCCCATGGCGGTGGCGCTCGTGACGGACTTGCCGGAGCCGGACTCGCCCACGAGGGCGACGACCTCGCCGGGCTTGACGTCGAACGTCACGCCCTTGACCGCGTGCACCTCGCCGAACTCGGTCGCGAACTTCACGTCCACGTCGCGGAAGGCGAGCACCGGCTCGCCGCCCAGGTCGTCGTGGCGGGCCACGACGCCCATCGCGCTCGTCGCGGGGCCCGGAGGCACGCCGCCGTCGCCGGAGGAGCCGGGCACGGCGGCGCCGCGCGCCTCGAGGTCGGCCGACGACGCCGCGTGCGAGCCCTGCCCGCCGGCGGTCACGTCGTTCTCGTTCTTCTTGCCGAACATGGATCGGCCTTTCTTGTCGTTCGCGCTCATCGCTGACCGTCCTCGTCCGCGTCGGAGATCCGTGCGGATCCGCCGGCCTCCTCCGCGGGGGCCTCGATCCGGCCGGCCGTCGGGGCCGCGGCCAGACCGCCCGCCGTCGTCGCACCGGCCTCGGTGGCGGCCGCGCGGCGGCCGAAGAAGCGGGGCCTGCGGTGGGCGCCCGCGCCCTGGCGCGGGTCGAAGGCGTCGCGCAGGCCGTCGCCGAGGAAGTTCACGGACAGGGCGATCGCGAGGATGATCATGCCGGGCCACCAGAACAGCCACGGACGGGTGGTGAACGCGTTCTGATAGTCGGAGATGAGCAGGCCCAGGGACGAGTCCGGCGCCTTCACGCCGAAGCCGAGGAAGGACAGCGAGGTCTCCAGCAGCACCGCGCCCGCGATGGCGAACGTCGCGTTCACGACGATCACGCCGATCGTGTTGGGCAGCAGGTGCTTGAAGATCAGGCGGCCCGGCTTGGCGCCCATGGCGACGGCGGCCGCCACGAACTCCTTCTCGCGCAGGGACAGGACCTCGCCGCGCACGAGGCGGGCCAGGGACGTCCAGGACACGAGGCCGAGCACCACCGCGAGCGGGAGGATGCCCATCTTCATGCCGCTGGCCATCTGGCCGAGCACCGCGGCGAGCACGAGCAGCGGGATGACGATGATCAGGTCGGTCAGGCGCATCAGCACGGAGTCGACCCAGCCGCCGAAGTAGCCGGACACGGCGCCGACGACCGCGCCGATCACGGTGGAGAGCAGGCCCACGATGGCCGCGATGATCATGGACTGCTGGGTCCCGCGCATCACGAGGGCGAAGTAGTCCTTGCCCGTGGTGTCCTGGCCGAAGGGATGCTCGCCCCAGCGGATGCCCTCGCCCCCGAAGGCCTGCGGCACGACCGAGAGCGTCGGGCGACCGCCGTTCACCACGGACGCCGCGGCCGTGTAGGACTTGTCCCACCAGCCGGGGATGCCGGCGAAGCCGATGGAGGAGAACGCCATCAGCGTGATGAAGACCAGCACGATCAGGGAGATCATCGCCGCCTTGTGGCGGAAGAACCGCTTGCGGACCAGGGCACCCTGGGAGTAGGACTTCCCGGCCTTGGCGCGGAGCTTGGCGTCCTCCGCCTCCGCGAGGTCGAAGATCTGCTTCTCGTCGAGCTGCGCGCCCGTCGTCGAGGAGTTGTTGGTGGTCATCTGGCTCACACTCGAATCCGGGGGTCGAGGACGGCGTAGAGCACGTCCGCCACGAGGTTCATCAGCACGGCGGCGGTGCCCGTCACGAGGAAGAACGCCATCACGGGCATGGGGTCCACGTCGCGCAGGCCGGTGGCGAACAGCTCGCCCATCCCCTTCCAGCCGAACACCTGCTCCGTGATCACGGCGCCGCCGATCAGGCCGGCGAAGTCGAAGGCCATGATCGTGGTGATGGGGATCAGGGAGTTGCGGAACGCATGCTTCAGGATCACCTGGCGCTCCGGCAGGCCCTTGGCGCGCGCGGTGCGGATGTAGTCCTGGCGCGAGACCTCGAGCATGGAGGAGCGCGTATACCGCGAGTACGTGGCCACCGAGATGATGGTCAGCAGGATGGTGGGCAGCAGCAGCTGCGCACCGCGGTCCAGGAACACCACCCAGAAGTGGGCGTCCAGGTTCGGGGTGCCCGAGCCGATCGTGGAGATCGGGCGCGGCTTGACCTTCAGGAAGGTCGGCCAGTAGTTCATCAGGTGCTCCGCCACGATCGCCACGCCCATGATCAGGGCGGTCACCAGCGAGGCGGACACGGCCGAGCCCTTGGAGAAGCCGCCGAGCAGGCGGCCCACCAGGATGGCCACCAGCACGAGGATGACGCCGAGGCCGGCCAGCAGCAGCGCGGACGGCGTCCGCCACAGCAGGCTGTAGGTGGCGTAGTAGGAGACGAGGCCGATCGCGGCCGTGACCAGGGCGGCCTTGAGGACCGATCGGTTGCGCAGACCGGAGATCACCGCGGTGGCGCCGACGGCGGCGGCCAGGCCGATGACCAGCTGCACGACCGGGCCCATCTGCGGATGCCGCCAGAAGTCGACGGCGAACAGCACCCAGCCGGCGAGCAGGATGAACGCGGCGGTGGCGCCGAACGTGAAGGCGCGCCGCTTGAGGTCGCCCGCCATGACGGCCTGCAGGACCAGGCCCGCGAGGACGGCGACCCCGATGAGGAGGGGCCAGTTCAGCTCGGGGCTGCGGATCCAGTCGTTGAACCGGATCCCCATGTACTCCTTCAGGAGCACGGCCGCCCAGAACACGGGCAGCGAGAAGAAGAGGAAGATCAGGAACGTGACCACGTAGTCGAGGCCGGAGTACTGGCGGATCGCGGTGACGATGCCGATCGCGATGCCGATGATGATCGCCAGGACGGTCGCGAGCACCACGAGGCGCAGCGTGGAGGCCGCGGCGTTGCTCAGCAGGTCACCGACGGACTGACCGTTCCGGCTGAGGCCGAGGTCGCACTGACCGGTGACGCAGCCGCCGATGCCCTGGAGCCAGTCCCAGTACCGGGCGTACCAGGGCTGGTCCAGCCCCATGAATTCGGTGCGGGCGGCGATGAGGGTCTCGCGGTTGGGGTTCTGTGACTCTCGCAGGTCCTGGAGGGGGTCACCCGAGTGGGCCACGAGGAAGAAGAGCAGGATCGACGCGCCGAACAGCACCAGGAGGGAGCTGCCGAGGCGCTTGAGGATGAATTTCAGCACAACAGGGGGTGACCTTCCGTGCGAGTGCAAGGGAAAGGGAGGGGTGCGGGTTCGCCGCGGTTCACGGCCAGAGCCCGGCCGGTGCCCGGCCGGGCTCTGTCCTCGATCCCGACGCCGGCGGTCCGCGGGAGGCGGACCGCCGGGTCAGAGGTCAGCGGGGCGTCACTCCTGGACGCGGACCCACTGCTCCACGTTCCACAGCGCACCCGACTGGGCGGCGGTGTCGCGCACGTTGGCGACGTCGGCCTTGTGGCCGACCAGACCCGGGTGAGCGTACAGCGGGATGGCCTGGAAGTCCTCCCAGAGCAGCTTCTCGATGGTCTTGACCTGCTCGAGCTGCTCGTTCTCGTCCAGCGAGGTGGCGAGCTTGTCCCAGGCCGCGTCCACCTCGGGGTTGTTGTAGCTCTGCTGGTTCTGAGCGCCGTCCGACTGGTAGATGTTCGCGCCGGAGGCCTTCTGGCCCGAGCCGGCCCAGGCGTAGAGGGCGGCGTCGTAGTCACCGGCCGGCATGACCTCCTTGAAGAACACCGGCGAGTTGGCGTCCTGCACGTCGAAGCCGGCCTGGTCGCAGGAGCTCTTGATGAGCGCGACGGTCTCGGTGCGACGCTGGTTGCCCGCCTGGTAGCCGAGGCGGACCGTGGGCGTGGAGACGCCCGACTTCTCGACGAGCTCCTTCGCCTTCTCGATGTTCGGCTCGTCCATCTCCTTCGGGTAGGCCTCGTCCACGACCTCCTGGTACTTGTCCTGGAAGGGGAAGACCTCGCGCAGGTTCATGACCTGGGCGTCCGCATAGATCGGCTTGATCAGGTTGTCCACGATCTGCTGGCGGGGCAGGCAGAGGGCGAAGGCCTCGCGCAGCTCCGGGGAGTCCGCGAAGACGGAGCCCTCGCCGCGGTTGTAGTCCACGTGCTCCCAGGTCAGCTGGTCACCGGTCTGGACGTTGACGTCCTCGCCGAGGCCCTCGAGCTGCTGGAGGGTGTCCACGGTGGCCTGCGGCTCGATGACGTCGAGGTCGCCGTTCTGCAGGGCCTGCACGTGGGTCTTCGGGTCGGCGAAGCGGAGGACGAGCTCCTTGGTGGCCGGCGGGGTGCCCCAGTACTCAGGGTTGGCCTCGAGAGTGATGGACTGGCCGGCCTGCCAGCCGCCGTCCTTGAACTTGTAGGGGCCCATGGAGGGCACCAGCGAGGCGTCCGGCAGCTCGCCGGGGCTGAAGTCCCAGCCGTCGTTCCAGAACTCGGCCGCCGGGGTGAGCGCCTCGACGTCCTTCTCCTTCGCAGCGGTGACGAGCTCCTCGAAGCTCATGCCCGCCTCCTTGGCGACGATGTGCGCCGGCAGCGCGGTGCTGATGAGGATCTCCCAGTCCGCGTAGGGCTCCGGGTAGGTGACGGTGAACTCCTTGCCGTCGGCCTCGCCCTCGGGCGCCTCCGGGATGTACTTGCCCTGCTCGAAGGAGATCGAGTCGAACAGCGGGGTCTCGGAACCCTCGGCCTTGACCGTGTCGTTGTTCGCGGCCCAGTGCACGATGAAGTCGCCGGCGGTGACGGGGGTGCCGTCGGACCACTTGGCGTCGTCGCTGATGGTGTACTTCACGGTCAGCGGGTCGTCCGAGGTCTTCTCGTACGTGCCGAAGTCCTCGTTCGGGATGATCGAGCCGTCGGTGCCGAAGTACCAGAAGGACGAGAACATGCGGTCCGCGACGGCCGAGTTGTACGTGGTGTACGTGTTCGACTGCAGGCCGTTGTAGGACAGGAAGTCGTCGGCGCCCACCGAGTAGGCGATGGAGCCGTCCTGGGTCTTGACGTCGCCCAGGTCGGCCATCTCCGGCCCGGAGGCCTCGGCGGTGAGCTTCTGGCCCTTGTCCCCTTCGATGACGTTGCCGGCGCCCGAGTCGCCGCCCTGGCTGGCGCCGGAGCCGTTGCTGGATTCGCCTGCGTTGCCGCCGCCCGGGGCGCACGCGGAGAGGATGAGGGCCGAGCCGGCGGCCAGGGCCGCGGCAGCGGAGAGCTTCGTGTACTTCATGGAAGGTGCTTCCGTTCATGAGAGGTGCAAGGACGTCGCGCGCCCGCATCCCTGTGGGGATCCGATGGTGCGAGACGACCCCCGGGCCGTTCCGCCGAGACGGGACGTTCCGTGAGATGAACCACACTGTAGCGGGCACATTCCGATTCGCGAAAGTCCGGATCCGGATCAGTCTCAGCCGTGGCGCACAGCGGTCGCCGACACCCCGGCAGACCCCGGCACGGCGCCGCTCCGCCCGGGCGGCGGCGCGGTCAGCGACGACGGTCCGCCAACAGAGTCCGCACGGCCCACGCCCCGCCCATGCCATGGACGCCGGCGCCCGGCGGGGTGGAGGCGGAGGCCAGATACAGCCCGGCCCGGCCCGCCCGGTGCGGCCGGGGCGACGCAGTGGGGCGCAGGAGCGCGCGCGCTCCCGCGAGCGATCCCCCCGCGATGTCGCCGCCCACGAGGTTCGGGTTCCACACCTCCAGGTCGGCCGGGCGCATCGCGACCGCGGCCTGGATCCGGTCCCGGAAGCCGGGTGCGTGCCGCTCCACCTCCGCCTCGATCAGCGGACGGACGTCGCCGGGGTGGCCGTGGGGCACATGGGCGTAGGACCAGACGACCGTGTGCCCCCGGGCGGGCCCGGTGGCCCGTGTGGGGTCCGCCGCCTGCTGCTGACAGAGCATGACGAAGGGCCGCGCCGGCATCCGGCCGGCCGCGACGTCGTCCTCGGCCCGCCGGATCTCGGCGGCGGTCCCGCCCAGATGCACCGTCCCCGCGCCCGCGAGCCGGGCGTCGCGCCACGGGATCGGCCCGTCGAGCAGGAAGTCGACCTTGGACACGGACGGCCCGGGGCGCCACCGGCGCAGGGCCGCGGCGTAGCGCGGCGGCAGGCCCGTGCCGGCGACGCGCAGCACCTGGCGCGGGGTCAGGTCCAGCACGACGGCGTCCGCGGCGGGCAGCGCGCGCAGGTCCGTGACCTCGTGGCCCAGGTGCAGCCGCCCGCCGTGCGCCCGCAGCACCGCCACGAGCGACTCGACGATCGCCCCCGACCCGCCGCGCGCCACCGGCCAGCCCGAGCTCATCCCGAGCGCGCCGAAGAGCGCACCGAACGCCGCCGTCAGGGGCCGGCTCGAGGGCAGGATCGCGTGGGCCGCCGAGCCCGTGAACAGGGCGCAAGCGGCCGCCGTGCGGAACATCGCCCGGCCCAGCAGATCGGCCGGCCACGGGGCGCGCAGGCCGAAGCGGGCCATCGCCACCGGATGGGGCGGGGGTCGCAACACCGGGCCGAGCGCGCCCGCCAGGATCTCGTCGACGTGGTCGACCAGGGCCCCGTGCACGGCCCGCCAGGCCCGCGCGTCGACGCCGAGACCCACGGCGGTGGCCTCGAGGTCCCGGTGCAGGAGGGCGGCCGGCCCGTCCGGCAGCGGATGTCCCATCGGCACGGCCGGGTGCAGCCAGGCGAGCCCGTGGTCCGTCAGCCCCAGCTCCCGGAACACGGGGCTGGCGACGCCGAACGGATGGCCCGCCGCCCCGAGGTCCACCACGGTCCCCTCCCCCAGCACCGGCGCGGACGCGCACGCGCCGCCGGGCACCGGGGCCCGCTCGAACACGTCCACCTCCCAGCCCTCGCGGGCCAGCAGGGCGGCGGCGGTCAGGCCGTTGGGTCCGGCGCCCACGACGACGGCGCGGCCCGGCTCGACGCCCCGGGGCAGGGCGAATCCGGGGCCGGTGGCGGTTTCGGTCATGGTCTCCTCCTGTAGTCCCTAGGATGGTCGCACCCCGCCCGCCGCCCGTCAGGAGGCCCTCCCCCGTGGACCCGTTCTGGACCGCGCTCGCTCTCACGACGTTCGCCGGGCTGGCCACGGTGCTGGGCGGCGTCCTGGCGATCGTCGGACGCGCGCCCTCGGGCCGCGGGCTGGGGGCCGCCCTCGGCCTCGCCGCGGGCGTCATGCTCGCGGTCTCCTTCCTGGAGATGCTGCCGGCCGCCGTCGAGGGGCTGGGCGGGGCGGTCGGCCCCGCGGCGACCGCCGTCGCGGTGGCCGCCCTGATCCTCGGCGCAGGCTCCTACGTGCTGCTCGAGCGCGCCGTCCCCGACCCCGTCTCGGAGATGCCGGGCGACGTCGACGACCCGGCCGGCCTGGACCGGCGGCGGATGCTACGCCTGGGCACGGTGACGGCCCTGGCGATCGGCCTGCACAATCTGCCGGAGGGCTTCGTCACCTTCGCCGGCACCCTGCAGGATCCGTCGGTGGGCCTCGCGCTGGCCGTCGCGATGGCCGTGCACAACGTTCCCGAGGGCGTGGCCGTAGCCGTGCCCGTGCGGCAGGCCACCGGATCGCGGCGCAAGGCCTTCGCGTGGGCCGCGTTCACGGGGATCGCGGAGCCGCTGGGCGCGCTGATCGGCTGGCTGCTGCTGGCCCCGTTCCTCACACCCGCGCTCCTGGCCGCCGTCTTCGCGGCCGTGGCGGGCGTGATGGTGACCGTGAGCCTCGACGCGCTGCTGCCCGCCGCCCGGGCGGCCGGGGGCCGCGCCGCGGCGCTGGGCGGCGTGCTGCTGGGCGTGGCCGCGATGGCCCTCTCACTGGACCTGCTCTCCTGAGCGCCGGGGGGCCGGTCAGTTCACGAGGGCCGGCTGCAGGACCGCCTCGGCCTCGCGCACCTCGCCGTCGGCGGTGCGCCACTGGACGGTGATCCGGTCCCCCACGTTGTGGTCGTTGACCAGGCGGGACATCCGGGAGGCGTCGTCGCCGACGGTCCGCCCCTCGATCTCGAGGATGACATCGCCCTCGACCAGGCCGATCTGCTCGGCGGCGGAGCCCGCGTCCACCTGCATGACCACGACGCCGACGTCGGGATCCGCGCCGACCATGATGCCCAGGGCGCCGTCCGCACCGATGCTCACGGTGTCCGTCTCCTCGCCCGAGAGGACCTGGTCCGCCACGTCGAAGGCCACCTCCAGCGGGATCGCGAAGCCGTCCACCTCGTCTGCGGTGGTCCCGTCGCTGGCTGCCACGGTCACGCCGACCACCTGGCCGGCGTCGTCCACCACCGGGCCGCCGGAGTAGCCGGGCACGACGTCCGCGTCCGTCTGGATCAGGCCGGACAGGCGCGCGTACTGATCGGTGCCCTCGGCCGCGGCCATGATCGAGCGGTCCGTGCCGAGCACGGTGCCGCGCACGGCCGTCAGATAACCCTGGCCTCCGCCGTTGCCGACGGCGGCCACCTGGTCCCCGCGCCGCACCGGGTCCAGCGAGACGCTGGCCACCGGCAGGTCTGAGACGCCCTCGACGTCGAGCACCGCGATGTCGTGCTCGGCATCGCGCCCGAGCACCGTGGCCGTGTGCCGCGCGCCGGTGTCCGCGACCACCACGTGCACCTCCGAGGAGTCCTCGACCACGTGGTAGTTGGTCACCGCCAGCCCGTCCGGGGAGAGCACCATGCCGGTCCCCGTGCCGGTGCGGGCGCCGAGGGCGGTCTCCACGAGGAGGATGCCCGGGGCGTCCGCGACCGGCTGGCCCGGGTCCAGGGACGAGCCGTCGTGGGCCGATGCGGACCAGTCCACCGTCACGCCGTCGTGGACGTGGGTCAGGCCCGCCGCGAGCTCGCCCGCCTCCCGTGCCGGGGCCTCGGCGGCGGGCACGGTCGGGGCGGAGTCCGCGGCGACGTCGACCATCCGGCCGGCGAGGAGCGCGGTGAGGCCCCCCGCCAGGACCAGCGCCCCGAGCACGCCGAACAGCGCGATGACGAACGCCAGGGGCGAGCGTCGTGCGCGCGGCGGCCAGCCCGGCGGCGTCACGCTCAGCCCCGGGCGGCCGCCAGGGCGGCCTCGTAGTCCGGCTCCTCGGAGATCTCGGGGACGAGCTGGGCATGACGGACCACGCCGTCGGCATCGACCACGACGACGGCGCGGGCCAGCAGGCCCTCGAGCGGACCGTCGGTCATGCGCACGCCGTAGTCGCCGCCGAACGACGAGCGGAACACAGAGCCGCTGCGGACGTGGTCGATGCCCTCGACCGAGCAGAAGCGCGCGGCGGCGAACGGCAGGTCCGCGGACACGGCCACGACGGTGGTGTCCCCGAGGTCCGCGACGCGGGAGTCGAACTCGCGGACGGAGGCGGCGCACACGCCGGTGTCCAGGGACGGGAAGATGTTCAGGATCACGCGGCGGCCGCGCAGCTCCCGCAGGGTCACCGGGGACAGGTCCGCCCCGGTGAGGGTGAAGTCGGGGGCGGGGGAACCCACCTGGGGCAGCTCACCGACGGTGTGGACGGGGGTGCTCTTCATGTGGGTCGTCGCCATGGGGACAGCCTAGGATGGGCGCGGCCGGACGGGAGCACTCCCCGCCCGGCTCGGCGGACGGCGAACACGGAGGGACCGACCATGACCGAGCCCATGACGTCCAACGTCACCGACACGGCCCTGCTGTTCGAGGGCGGGGGCATGCGCGCCGCGCTCACCTCGGCCGTGGTGGCGGAACTGCTGCGCGAGCGGATCCACGTGGACTTCGTGGCCGGCATCTCGGCGGGCTCGTCCAACGCCGTGAACTACCTGTCCCGCGACCCGGCCCGTGCGCGGCGCTCGTTCGTGGACTTCGCCGACGATCCTCGGTTCGGCAACTGGCTGAGCTTCGTGCGCGGCAAGGGCCTGTTCAACGCCGAGTACATCTACGAGCACGCCGGCCTGCCCGAGGCGGACCTGACCTACGACTTCGCCACGTTCCGCGCGAACCCCGCCCGGCTCGTGCTGGGCGGGTTCGACGCCGCGAGCGGCGAGACCCGCTGGTGGGACCGCTCCGACATGACCACCCTGACCGACCTGATGGTCCGCGTCCGCGCGTCGTCCACGATGCCGGTCCTCATGCCCCCCGTGCACGCCGAGGGCACCGTGTTCGTGGACGGCGCCCTCGGCGTGGACGGCGGGATCCCGCTGACCGCGGCGGAGGACGCGGGGTTCGAGAAGGTCCTCGTGGTCCTGACCCGGGAGCGCGGGTACGTGAAGCGGCCCGAGCGGTTCCCCTCGTTCTATCAGCGCACCTTCCGGCGCTACCCCGCCGTCGCGGACGCGCTGCTCACGCGCTGGCGCCGGTACAACGCCACCCGCGAGCGCCTGTTCGAGATGGAGCGGCAGGGACGGGCCTATCTGTTCGTGCCCGAGACCATGCCCATCGCCAACGGCGAGCGGTCCGTGGCCAAGCTGGCCGCCGCCCACGAGCTCGGCCTGGACCAGGTGCGCCGCGAGATGCCCGCGATCCGCGCGTTCCTGGGGCTGCCGGCGTCCCGCTGAGCCGCGCCTGCTCCGAGCGGCGGGTCAGGCCTCGGCGCGGGCGGCCGAGTCCGGCAGGCCGAACACCGAGTCGAACGCATAGGCGTACACCGCGGCGTAGACGAGGAAGAACACGAGCAGGCCGGCCTCGATGAGGAACGCCTCCCCCAGCCCGATGCCGAGGATCAGCGCCACCGCGGGCACGAGGAACACGATCAGCCCGCCCTCGAAGCCGACGGCGTGGGCCACGCGCACCCCCCAGGGCCGGCCCGTGATCCCGAGGCGGCGTTCGAGGGTCTCGAACACCGAGTTGAACACGATGTTCCACAGCAGGGCCACGGTCGAGGACACGACCGCCACGGCGAGCGAGGGCCCGCCGCCGTTGCCGAGCGCCGCCAGGATCACGGTGGTGAAGAGGATGGCGAGCAGCTCGAAGACCACCGCGTAGACCACGCGGCGCAGCAGGGGCGTCCGGAACACGCGGCGGCGCACGAGCGCGTCCCGGCCCCCCGGGCCCCGCGGCACGTCGGAGGGCGGCGTCGACACGGGGTCGACGCCCGGGCGGGCGCGGCGGGTCTCGGACACGGCGCCCAGCCTAGGGCTGGCACCGCGGGGCGCCGAATCCGGCGGAACCGGCCGCCCGCCGTCGTCGCTCCTCGATGAGGGGCGGGCGCGCCTTCACCGCGCCCCGGCCGCCTGCCTAGAGTTCGAGGCATGAAGCTCACCGATGACCTGCTGCAGAAGTTCAACGACCAGATCACCCTCGAGTTCGAGGCGTCCATGGTCTACCGCCAGCTCGCGATCGCCGCCGACGACCTGGACCTGTCCGGGATGGCCGCGTGGCTGCGGCACCAGGCGGACGAGGAGATCGTCCACGCGAACAAGTTCATCGACCACGTCGCCGACCGGGACAGCTTCCCGACGATCGGCGCCATCCCGGCCCCGCCCGTGCAGGCCGGCCTGTCGGCCCTGGAGATCTTCCGGGCCGCGCTCGCGCACGAGCAGAAGGTCTCCGAGGCGATCCGCGAGCTGTACCGAGCCACCGAGTCCGCGGGCGACCTCAACTCGCGCCCGCTGCTGAACTGGTTCCTGGACGAGCAGATCGAGGAGGAGGCCACCGTCTCCGAGATCGTGGGCCAGCTCGAGCTCGTCGGCGACGACGGCTCGGGCCTGCTCCGCATCGACGGCCGCCTGGGCTCTCGTCCCGTGGAGACCACCGAGAACGACGCCTGAGCCCACCGGCGGCCTCGTCGGCCGCGCGCGCACCGGCCCGGTCCCCCACGGGGCCGGGCCGGTGCGTGTCCGTCCTCGCCGCTATGCTCAACCTGCGCCCTGCCCGCGCACCGGCGCGCCCGTCGGACCCACCCCAGGAGGAACCATGGTCGGACTCGTAGCCCTGCTCGACGACGTCGCCGCCCTCGCCCGCCTCGCCGCCGCGAGCGTGGACGACGTGGCCGCCGGAGCGGGACGAGCCGCGGCCAAGGCGGCGGGCGTGGTGGTCGACGACGCCGCGGTGACCCCGCAGTACATGGCCGGCGCGGCCGCGGCCCGCGAGCTGCCGATGATCTGGCGGATCACCAAGGGCTCCCTGCGCAACAAGCTCGTGTTCATCCTGCCCGCGCTGCTGCTGCTCGACTGGCTCGCCCCCTGGATCCTGCCGTGGCTGCTGCTGGCCGGCGGCACCTACCTGTCCTATGAGGGCGCGCACAAGGTGTGGGGCAAGCTCACCGGCCACGGGCATGCCCACGACGAGGAGCCCGCCGTCGAGCGGGGTCCGGAGGCCGAGGACACCGTGGTGCGCGGGGCCATCACCACGGACTTCATCCTGTCCCTGGAGATCATGGTCATCTCCATGAACGAGGTGGCCGACCTGGGCTTCTGGATGCAGGCGGCGGTCCTGGCGGTGGTGGCCGTCCTCATCACCGTGGGCGTGTATGGGGCCGTGGGGCTGATCGTGAAGATGGACGACGTCGGCCTGCACCTGCACCAGAACGCCTCGACCTCCGGCGGCCGCTCATTCGGCGCCGGGCTGGTCAAGGCCATGCCGCACGTGCTGCGCGTGGTGACCGTCATCGGCACCGTGGCGATGCTCTGGGTGGGCGGCCACATCGCCCTCGTGGAGCTGGACGCGCTGGGCGTTCCGTGGCCCTACGCCGTGCAGCACGGGATCGTCGAGCCCGTCACGCACGCCGCCGGCGCGTTCCTCGGCTGGCTCACGGACACCGCGACATCGGCTGTGTGGGGCCTGCTCTGGGGCTCGGTCGCGCTCGGGGTGGTCCTGCTCGTCGGACGCCTGCGCGGGAAGAAGGCCGCGCCCGCCCACTGATGCGGCGGCCGACGGGTCCGCCCCCACCCGCGCCCCACGCTGAGGCCCGCAGACGCGCCGCTACGTACGGAACGTGGCGGCGCGTCTGCGGGCCTCGGCGCTGTCTCCGTCTCCCGACGGGCCCCGTCAGTCGGCGGTGAGGAAGGTGCGCACCGCGGAGACGAAGGCCTCGGGCTGGTCGGCGTGCAGCCAGTGGCCGGCGTCACGGACGGTCACGCGCACGACGCGCGGGAACAGCTCCTTCATCCACGGCACGTCCTCGTCCTGGACGTAGTCCGACTCGGCGCCGGCCAGCCACAGGACCGGATGGTCGAACACGCGCTCCGGATCCTCGGGGACCACCGGGTCCGGGAACGAGCCGATCTCCCGCAGGTGCTCGAAGAGCATGGCCACGTTGGGCTGCCACGCGAAGTGGCCGGCCGTGCGCCGCAGGTTCTGCAGCAGGAAGCCGCGCACCCGCGCGTCGTGGACGTGCTCGGCCATGGCCGCGTCGGCCTCGGCCCGCGAGTCGTACGCGTCCAGGTCCATGCGCAGCATGGTGCCCAGCAGGTGCACGAACTCGTCCGTGGCCTGCGGTGAGAGCCGCGGGGAGATGTCCTCCACGATCAGCCGGTCCACGAGCTCCGGGTGCCGCAGGGCGAGCACCATCGCGACCTTGCCGCCCATCGAGTGGCCCAGCAGGTGGACCGGCCCGTCGGCGGCGAGGCCGGCGCGCAGGTGGGCGGCCACCCGGTCCGCGATCTCGCGGTAGTCCACCCGGTCCGTCCAGGGCGAGGCGCCGTGGTCCGGCAGATCGATCAGCTCCACCGTGAAGTCGTCGCCCAGCTCCTTGGCCGGGCCGGTGAAGTTCCGGCCCCGGCCCATGAGGCCGTGCAGGAACGCGACGCGGCGCGGGCCCTCCCCGATGCGGGTGGAGGCCAGGGGGGCGTCGGACGGGTCGGAGGCGGCGGCGGTCGTGTTCACCCGACTCAGGCTAGCGCGGGACCGCGCCGGCGCCTCCCCCGCCTTACAGTCATCTCGACCCTCTGAGATGGGCGCGAACAGTGTCATACTGACCAGAACAGCCCCGCCAGTCCGCCCCGGGAGGTCCCATGCCGGTCGCTGAGGCCCGCGTCAGCGTGGCCGTGTCCACGGCCGTCTTCGGCGTGCGCCCGGACCCGCACGGCGTGCCCCGCCTCTGTGTCGCCCTCGTCCCGCGGATGCGCGAGCCGTTCCTGGACCGGTGGGCGCTGCCGGGCGCGTGGCTCGGCGCGGACGAGGAGCTGGCCGACGTCGCCGCACGCGTGGCCGCCGAGTGCGTGCCCGGTCCCGTCCGTCGCCTCGAGCAGCTGGCGGCGTTCGGCGCCGTGGACCGTTCCCCCACCGGACGCGTCCTCACGGTGGCCCACTGGGCGCTCAGCCCCGCCCTGGACGACGACGGCGCCGCCCCGGCGTCCCGCCCGGACCCGGACGTGGCCGGGCTGCCCATCGGCGTCCATGTGCGCTGGCACCGGGCCGACGCGCCGCCCGCGCTGGCGTTCGACCACGCCCAGATCCTGGCGGCGGCCGTGGCGCGCCTGCGCGCGGACCTGCCGCGAGCCGGCGTCGGGCACGCGCTGCTGGGGCCCTCCTTCACCCTCGCCGAGCTGCGCGCCGTGCACGAGGCCGTCCTCGGCCGCGGCCTCGACGCCGCCAACTTCCGCCGCGCCACCCTCGCCGCCGGGACCCTCGAGGAGACCGGCGAGGTCCGCGGCGGCACCCCGCACCGCCCGCCCAAGCTCTACCGCTACCGGCCCGCCGGGCCCGGGACCGACCCCGATCCCGCCGGGCCGGACGCCCGCCGCTGACCCACCAGCCCCGACCCAGGAGTCACCCATGACCACCCCGACCGGAACCACCGCCTCGGTGGCCCGCACCCTGACCCTGATCGACAAGGACGCCGCGCGCGGCTCCTCGTGCTCCCCCGACCTGACCCGCGGCCCCTGGGCGTTCGACGCCGGCCTGCCCGCCTACGGCCCCGGCGCATCGCAGGACGACGCCGTCCCGGCCGACGCCCCCGTGCAGGGCCGCATCCCCGAGGAGTACCAGCGGGCCTCCGACGAGGAGCTCCACGCCCGGATCAGCGCGGCGCGGCAGACGCTCGGCGAACGCGTCGTCGTGCTGGGCCACTTCTACCAGCGCGACGAGGTCGTCCAGCACGCCGACTTCGTGGGCGACTCCTTCCAGCTCGCGCGGGCCTCCCAGGGCCGGCCCGAGGCGGAGGCGATCGTGTTCTGCGGCGTGCACTTCATGGCGGAGACCGCGGACCTGCTCTCCACCCCGGACCAGGCCGTCATCCTGCCCAACCTCGCCGCCGGCTGCTCCATGGCGGACATGGCCGACCTGGACTCGGTCGAGGACGCGTGGGAGCAGCTCGAGGCGGTCTACGGCACCGAGCCGGACGACGACGGGCGCGTGCCCCTGCTGCCCGTGACCTACATGAACTCCTCCGCGGCCCTCAAGGGCTTCGTCGGCGAGCGCGGCGGCATCGTGTGCACGTCCTCCAACGCCTCGGCCGTGCTGGACTGGGCGTTCGAGCGTGCCCAGCGCGTCCTGTTCTTCCCGGACCAGCACCTGGGCCGGAACACGGGCCGCGCCAGGGGGATCCCACTCGAGCAGATGCCGACGTGGAATCCCCGCCTGCCGCTGGGCGGGAACTCCGAGGACGCCCTGCGGGACGCGAAGGTCCTGCTGTGGCACGGCTTCTGCTCGGTGCACCGCCGCTTCACGGTCGCGCAGATCGAGCAGGCCCGCGCCGAGCACCCGGACGTCCAGGTGATCGTGCACCCCGAGTGCCCCCTGCCCGTGGTGGAGGCCGCGGACTCCTCCGGGTCCACCGACTTCATCGTCAAGGCCATCCAGGCGGCGCCGGCCGGCTCGACCTTCGCGATCGGCACCGAGATCAACCTCGTGCAGCGC
Source organism: Micrococcus sp. MS-ASIII-49 (assembly GCF_000946635.1). Classification (NCBI taxonomy): domain Bacteria; kingdom Bacillati; phylum Actinomycetota; class Actinomycetes; order Micrococcales; family Micrococcaceae; genus Micrococcus; species Micrococcus sp. MS-ASIII-49. The sequence goes on along the minus strand of NZ_JXSP01000089.1, from coordinate 10,247 downwards.
CTGGCCGCCCAGCACCCCGAGCACACGATCTTCTGCCTCGACCCCGTGATCTGCCCGTGCTCCACGATGTACCGCATCCACCCCGGCTACCTCGCGTGGGTGCTCGAGGAGCTCGTGGCCGGCCGCGTGGTCAACCGGATCACCGTGCCCGCGTCCGTGGCCGACCCGGCCCGCACCGCGCTCGAGCGGATGCTGGCCGTCGCGCCGAAGCAGTCGGCCGCGCAGTCCGCCGGGGCCGGGACGTGACCCCGGCCGACCGCGCCCCGGCGACGCCGGCCCCGCAGCCGGACGTGGAGCGGATCGTGGCCGCCGCGCTCGCCGAGGACGCGCCCTGGGGTGATGTCTCCTCGGAGGCCTTCGTCCCGGAGCACGCCCGGATCACCGCGCGCGTGGTGGCCCGCGAGGCCGGGGTGCTCTCCGGCACGAACGCCCTCGAGGCCGCCTTCCGGCTCGTCGACCCGGCCGTGTCCGTCACCCTGCACCTGGCCGACGGCGCCGACCTGTCCCCCGGCGCCGTCGTCGCCGAGGTCGCGGGCCCCGCCCGCTCGGTGCTGCGCGCCGAACGCGTGGCGCTGAACCTCGTCCAGCGGCTGTCCGGGATCGCCACGACGACGGCCGCCCACGTGGCCGCCGTGCGCGCCGGCGGCGGGCACGCGCGGGTGGTGGACACCCGCAAGACCACCCCGGGTCTGCGCGTGCTCGAACGGCAGGCGGTGCGGGACGGAGGCGGGCACAACCACCGCTTCAGCCTCTCGGATGCCGTGATGCTCAAGGACAACCACCTGGCCGCGCTGGGGTTCGGCGGTGCCGGCGACCCGGGCGAGGCCCTCACCGCGGCCCTGCGCGCCGGGATGGCACGCCTGCCGCACACCACCCACGTGGAGGTGGAGGTCGACCGGCTCGAGCAGATCCCGGCGGTGCTCGCCGCCGGGGTCGACACGATCATGCTGGACAATTTCTCGCCGGCCGAGCTGCGGGCCGGCGTCGAGCTCGTGGCGGGCCGCGCCGTCGTCGAGGCCTCCGGCGGGGTGAGCCTGGAGACGATCGGGGCGATCGCGGCCACGGGCGTGGACGTGATCTCGGTGGGGGCGCTGACCCATACCGTCCGGTCCCTGGACCTGGGCCTGGACGCCGTGGTCGAGGAGGGCTCGCCGCGCCGATGAGCACCACCCTCGACCTGGACCACGCGGCTACCGCGCCCGTCCGGCGCAGCGCGCTGGAGGCGATGTGGCCCGCCCTCACCGGCGTCTACGGCAACCCCTCCTCGGCGCACGAGGCCGGCCGGGCGGCGGCGGCCCTGCTCGAGGACGCCCGCGCGCGGGTGGCCCGCGCGATCGGCGCCCGGGCCGGGCAGGTCGTGTTCACCTCGGGCGGCACGGAGGCCGACGCGCTCGCCGTGCTCGGCACGGTGCGCGCCCGGATCCTCGCCGGCCGCCCGGCGAACCACGTGCTGACCACGGGGATCGAGCACAGCGCGGTGCGGCAGTCCTGTGACCAGCTGGCCCGGCTGCACGGCGTCGAGGTCGAGCACCTCACGCTGGACCGTGACGGCCTGACCTCGGCGGACGACCTCGCCGCCCGCCTGCGCCCGGACACCGCGCTGGTCAGCGTGCACCTGGCCCACAACGAGGTGGGCACGGTGCAGCCGGTGGCCGAGCTGGCCGCCGTCGCCCGGGAGGCGGGCGTGCCGGTGCACGTGGACGCGGTGCAGGCCGCGGGGCAGATCCCGGTGGACGTGCGCGCCCTCGGGGCGGATCTCGTGGCGCTGTCCGGGCACAAGGTGGGCGGGCCCAAGGGGGTCGGCGCGCTGTGGGTGCGCCCGGGTCACGCCCTGGAACCGCTCGTGCCCGGCGGCGGCCAGGAGCGGGGCCGGCGGTCCGGGACGCAGAACGTGGCCGGTGCCGCCGGGTTCGCGGCGGCCTTCGAGGAGGCCGAGGCGGAGCGCACCGCGGCCGCGGACGCGTGGTCCGGGCTGCGGGACCGGTTCGCGGCGCGCGTGCTCGACGGCGTCCGGGCGCTCGTGCCCGACGCGCGGCTGACCGGCCATCCCGCGCGGCGGCTGCCGCGTCACGCCTCGTTCGTGCTGCCCGGCGTGAACGGCGAGTCGGTGCTGGAGGAGGCGGCCCGCCGGGGCGTGCTGGCCTCGGCGGGGTCCGCGTGCTCGGCCCACGACGCCGAGCCGTCCCCGGCCCTGCTCGCGCTGGGCCTCAGCGAGGACGAGGCCCGCACGGCCCTGCGCTGCACGTTCGGCCCGGACGCCGACGCCCCGCTGCTCGACGCCGCGGCGGACGCGATCGTCGACGCCGTCCGGACGGTCACCGCCCTGCGCTGAGCGGCCCCGGGCCGGTCGACCCCGCTGCCGCCGGGGCCGGCGTCGGAAGTTCACCCGAGGGTCAGCCCGAGGCCACACACCCGGGGGCCTGGCCGAGTCCGGCCGTTCGCGCCTGCACGCCACGCTGCGCGCGGTCGACGAGGACGGGCTGGTGCTGCGCGGCCGCTTCGCTCGCGGGCTGACCCTGCGCTCCGGCTGGGTCGACGGGGCCGCCGAGCACACCGCGAAGATCCTCGCGGACACGCTGCCCTCCGGCGCCCGCTTCGAGGTGACGTACGCGTTCGAGGACGAGGCCGGCCGCCTGGGCGAGTCGGCCGTGGCCCGCTTCACGACGGCGCCCGGCGAGCGTGGCAGGAGTACATGCCGATCGCCGACTCCACGGCCCTGCACCGCGGCTCCGGCCTCGCGCCCACCCGCATCCACCGCAGGATCCCCCGCGGCGCGACGCTCGACGTGTTCGCCCTGGACATGCGCACCCACAAGGGCGAGAACACCCAGCGTCTCGAGACCCACGAGACCCCGATCCTGGGCGAGGAACAGCTGCAGTGGCTCATCCGCGGGCTGCGCGCGGCGTTCACCGACTTCGAGCCGTTCTGGGAGTTCGTGGCCGGCCCCATCAACGCCGGATCGTCCGGCCCGAACACGCTGGACGGCACCTTCGGCCCGCGCCTGGACTTCGAGGCGCACGGGCCGGTCATGGGCTCGCCGCGCTCCGGCGAGCACCAGTACTTCGGCCACGTCGAGATCCCCGAGGACGGCCGCGAGTTCCGGGTGCGTCTGATCAACGCCGCCGGCCGGACGGTCTACTCGCGCACGCTGACGGCGGCCTGATCCGCCGTGCCACGCGGCGGGTGACCGTCAGTCGGTGATCAGGCCCTCCTCGCGGAGCCAGTCCCACGCGACCTGGGTGGGCTCCTCGCCGTCGACGTCCACCCGGGCGTTCAGGCGCGCGGCCGTCGCGTTGTCCAGGCGCGCGGTCACGGGCGCCAGCAGGTCGGCGATCTCGGGGTGCTCGGCCAGGACCTCCTCGCGCACGATGGGGGCCGCGTTGTACTTCGGGAAGAAGCTCAGCGGGTCCTGCAGGGTCGTCAGGTCCAGCGCGGCGATCCGCCCGTCCGTGGAGTACGCCTCCCCGAAGGTGCACGACCCGTCCGCCACCGCGGCGAACACCGCCCCGATGTCCATCTGGCGCAGCCGGGATCCGGTGGGCCGTTCGATCCCGTAGGACTCGAGCATGGGCAGGAACCCGTCGTTGCGGGCGGCGAATTCGGCGCTCACGCAGAAGGACTGCTCCTCCGTGGGGAGGTCCTTGATGTCCGCGAGTGTCTCCACGCCGAGCTCCTCCGCACGGTCCTGGCGCACGGACAAGGTGTAGGTGTTGTCGAGTTCGGCCGGCGGCAGCCACACCAAGCCCTGTTGCGCGTCCTCGTCCCGGACCGCGGCCCACTGCGCCTGGGCGTCCGGGATCGGATCGGTGTGGCCCAGGTACGTGATCCAGGCGGTCCCCGTGTAGTCCCACTCGACGTCCACGACGTCCGCGACCTGGGCCTGGCGCGCACTGAGCGAACCCGGCATGTTGGTCAGATCCTCGACGTCGGCCCCCGCGGAGCGCAGCAGGATCGCGGTGATCTTGCCGAGCACGACGCCCTCGTTGAAGTTCTTGGAGCCCACCGCCACGTGGGCGCCCTCGAGGTCGATCCCGGCGACGTCGCCGGCGGGCGTGCCCGAGGGCAGGTAGCCGCCGGCGGTGCTCAGCCCGCACCCGGACAGGACCAGGGAGGCCGCCAGGCCGAGCGCGGCGAGCGCGGCACGAGCGGGGGTCCGGCCGCGGCGGCGGGACGGGAGGGTCGCGCGCGGGGTGGTCATGCGAGCCCCCTCGGCGTGGCCAGCGTCTCGACGAGGCGGCCGATCCACTCGATCATCAGGGCGAGGGCGGCCACGAGGATCGCCCCCGAGACGAGCAGCGGGAAACGGAACAGGACGATCCCGGTCTGGATGAGCAGGCCGAGGCCGCCGGCGTCGATGAACGTCGCGAACGCCCCGGTGCCCACCAGCAGCACCAGGGCGGTCCGCAGACCCGCCATGATCACGGGCAGGGCCAAGGGCAGCTCCACCCGGAGCAGGGTCTGCACCGGCGACATGCCCATGCCGCGGGCCGCCTCGACGACGGTGGGGTCGACGCCCCGCAGCCCGGCCAGGGTGTTGGCCAGCACGGGCAGGAACGCGTAGAGGGACAGGGCCAGGACGGCGACCCGGAAGCCGAACCCCCACGCCATGGCGAGCAGGACGATCACACCGATCACGGGGGCGGCCTGACCGGCGTTGGCCAGCCCCATGGCGACGGGGGTGAACCGCCGGGCGGCGGGGCGGCTGAGCAGCACGCCGAGCGGGATGGCCGTCGCCACGACCAGAACGGTGGACACGCCGACGAGGGCCAGGTGCTCGGCGGTGAGGCGCAGGACGGTGGGCCAGGTCAGCAGCCGGGCCTCGACGTCGTCGAGGGCGGCCCCGCGCACCCAGACGGTCCACCCGATCAGCAGGGCGGCCACCAGCAGCGGCAGGCCGATCAGGAGCAGGCGGTCCTCGGCGGAGGCCGCACGCAGCCGGGCGATCATGGCCGAGCCTGCTCGTCGCCGGCGCGGGCGTGCGCGCGCAGTGTCGGATAGTCGAGCAGACCGATGACCGTGCCATCACGGACCACGGCGATCTCCTCCGCCGGGGCCGTGACCAGCGCCGCGAGGGCCTCGCTGATCGGGGTGGCCGCGTCGAGCACGGGCCCGCCCGGCAGCGGGCCCGTCGGGTGCGGTGCGATCGGGCGCAGCGGCAGCGAGTCGACCGACCGCAGCCCCAGCCGCTTGAGCCCCGCCCCCGACCCCACGAAGTCGGCCACGAACTCGGTGGCCGGCCGCGCCAGGACCTCTTCGGGGGTGGCGTACTGGGCCACGTGCGCGCCGGGTTCGAGCACCAGGATCCGGTCGCCCAGGAGCACGGCCTCATCCACGTCGTGGGTGACCATCACGATGGTCTTGCCCACCCTGGCCTGGATGTCGAGCATCTCCTGCTGCAGGCGCTGGCGGGTGAGGGGGTCCACGGCGCCGAAGGGCTCGTCCATGAGCAGCACGGGAGGATCCGCCGCGAGGCCCCGGGCCACGCCGACGCGCTGCTGCTGTCCGCCGGACAGCTCGCGCGGGAAACGGTCCCGATAGATCGCCGGGTCCAGGCCGACGAGCTCGAGCAGCTCGTCCACACGGTCGGCGATGCGCCGGCGGTCCCACTTGAGCAGGCGCGGCACCAGGCCGACGTTCTCGGCGACGGACAGGTGGGGCATCATCCCGCCGCCCTGCACGACGTAGCCGATCTGACGGCGCAGCCGGGTGGGGTCACGGCGTGTGATGTCCTCCCCGCCGATCAGGATCCGCCCGGAGGTGGGTTCGATGAGGCGGTTGATCATCTTCAGCGAGGTGGTCTTGCCGCAGCCGGACGGGCCGACGAACACCACGGTCTCCCCCGCGGGGATGATGAGGTCCAGGGCGTCCACGGCGGGACGGTCCTGCCCCGGAAAGAGCTTCGTCAGGGACTCGAGACGGATCTCGGCCCCGGCGTCACGGTCGGTGCTCATGCGCGCAGTCCCTTCGAGATGGTGACCCGGCCGAGCAGCACGAGCAGCCCGTCCAGGACGAGGGCGACGACGACGATGCCGAGGGTGCCCACGAGGGCGTAGTTCAACGCGTTGGCGCCGCCCAGGGAGACCAGCCCCGTGAAGATGTACGAGCCCAGTCCGGGCCCCAGGACGTAGGCCGCGACCGCGGCCACGCCCATGCCGAGCTGGCCCGCGACCCGGATGCCGGTGAGGATCACGGGCCAGGCCAGCGGGAGACGCACCCGGGTGAACAGCGCCACCGGCCCCATGCCCATCCCCCGGGCGGCCTCCAGCACCTCCGGGTCCACGCCGCGCAGACCCACGGGCGCGTTGCGGAGGATGGGCAGCAGGGCATAGAAGACCACCACCACGACGGCGGGGACGGTCCCGATGCCCACCAGGGGGATCAGGACGCCGATGAGCGCGAAGGAGGGCAGGGTCAGCCCGACGGCCGTGAAGGCGTTCGCGATCGGGGTCAGGGCCTTGATCCGCGTGGCGATCACGGCCAGCGCGATGGCGAGCACGGTGGCGATGGCCAGCGCCTGCAGCACGAGCCACCTGTGCTGCCACGCCCGGAAGAGGATGTCGGGCCAGCGTGAGGCGAGGAACTCGCTCATGCGGCCTCCACGCCGGCAGCGCACCCCTGGGCGGCCCGGGCGTCTGCGGGGCGGGGCAGGACCGTCATCGTCGTCTCCTTCGGTCCGGGTGGGTCGGGCGTGCTCTTGCACGCTCCCCGAGATGGTGGCGCTCCCTGTGTTCTGCGCCACGACGGGGGTCACCGGCACCGCCAAGGATGGCCTACCGACCGGGCGACGGGCAGGACGGCCTGCGCTAGCGTGTCGGCCATGTCTCGCTCCCACTCCGATGCCCTCGACGCGTCCGGCCCCGACTCCGGGGGCGCCGTCGCCGTGCCCCGCCGCCGCTTCGGCCTGCTGCCCCGCATCCTCGTCGCGATCGTGGCCGGCGTCCTCGTCGGCCTGGTCGCGCCGACCTGGCTCGTGCAGGCCTTCGCCACCTTCAACGGGCTGTTCTCGAACTTCCTGGGTTTCATCGTCCCGGTGCTGATCCTGGCGCTCGTCGCCCCCGCCATCGGCGACATCGGCCGGGGCGCGGGGAAGCTGCTGGCCCTGACCGGCGGCATCGCCTACGGCTCCACCCTGGTCGGCGGCTTCGGCGCCCTGCTGGTCTGCCTGCTCGTCTTCCCGCTGATCCTCACGCCCGGGTCCTTCGAGGGGATGGCCAACCCTGAGGACGCGCTGCTCGGCCCGCTGTTCGAGGTGCAGATGGACCCGCCCTTCGGCGTGATGACGGCCCTGCTGCTCGCGTTCGTGCTCGGCATCGGCCTGACGATGCTGCCGCGCGGCGCCCTGCACGAGAGCTTCGACCAGCTGCGATCGGTCATCGAGCGGGTCGTCATGGGCCTGATCGTGCCGCTGCTGCCCGTCTACATCTTCGGCGTGTTCCTGAACATGACCGCCGCCGGCGAGGTCTTCAAGGTCATCACCACGTTCCTCGGCGTGATCCTGCTGGTCTTCGGCCTCACCGTGGTGCTGCTGCTCCTCCAGTACGTCGTCGCGGGCGCGATCGCGGGCCGCAACCCGTTCACGGCACTGAAGACGATGCTGCCGGCCTACGCGACGGCCCTGGGCACCTCGTCCTCGGCGGCGACCATCCCGGTGACCCTGCGCCAGACCCTGCTGCTCGGCGTGCGCCGGCCGATCGCCTCGTTCGTCGTGCCGCTGTGCGCGACGATCCACCTGGCCGGCTCCACCGTGAAGATCGTCTCGTTCTCCATCGCGGTGCTGTTCCTCTCGGGCCAGTCGATCGACGTCCCGGTGTTCGTGGGCTTCATCTTCATGCTGGGCGTCACCATGGTCGCGGCGCCCGGCGTGCCCGGCGGCGCGATCGTGGCGGCCTCGGGCCTGCTGACCTCGATGCTCGGCTTCACCGAGCCGCAGGTCGCGCTCATGGTCGCCACGTACATCGCCATCGACTCCTTCGGCACCGCCACCAACGTGACCGGCGACGCCGCCATCGCGATGATCGTCGACAAGATCGCCGGAGACCGTCTCATCGAGGACTCCGAGGACGAGGGCCTGGAGCGCCTCGACGACGAGGGGGCCGCGACCGGCGCCGACGCCGGCTGACCCGCCCCGCACACACCACGGCCCCCTCCCTGTCTGCAGCTCAGGGAGGGGGCCGTCGTCGGGACGGGCGGTGTCAGCCGCGCAGATCCCGCTCCGCCTCGGCGCGCACCGCGCGCCGCTGCCCCGGGGAACGCACGACGACGTCGCTCATCTCCTCGAGCGTCTTGCCCTTGGTCTCGGGGACGAAGGCCGCCACGAAGGCCAGGGACAGCGCCGCCATGACCGCGTACAGACCGTAGGCGAGGGTCAGGCCGATGTCCGCCAACCACGGGAACGTGGTGGAGACGGTGAAGTTGGCCGCCCACTGCGCGGCGGCGGCCACGGCGAGCGCGCCGGCGCGGATGCGGTTCGGGAACATCTCGCCCAGCAGCACCCAGACCAGCGGACCCCAGGTGGCACCGAAGAACACCACAAAGGCGTTCGCGGCCACCAGCGCCACCGTGGACCACGGCTGCGGCAGGGACACGGACTCGGCGCCGCCGGTCTCCGCGAAGGAGAAGGCCAGTGCCATCAGGCCGAGGCTGACCGCCATGCCGGCGGAGCCGGCGATCAGCATGGGGCGACGGCCGACGCGGTCCACCAGGGCGATCGCGATGAAGGTGACGGCGATGTTCGTGACCGAGGTGATCACGGTGACCGTGAGGGCGTCCGACTCTCCGAAGCCCACCGAGCGCCACAGGGTGGTGGAGTAGTAGAAGATCACGTTGATGCCCACGGCCTGCTGGAAGACGGAGAGCAGGATGCCGATCCACACGATCGGCTGCAGGCCCGCCGCCGGTCCGCGCAGGTCCGCCAACGACTCGCGGTGCTCCGAGTCCAGCGAACGCCGGATGTCCTCGATCATCAGGTTCACCCGGTCCACGCCGGTGAACTCGTGCAGGACCTCGGCCGCCTCGTCCGTGCGACCGCGGGCGACCAGGTAGCGCGGGGACTCCGGCAACTTCAGGGCGAACAGGCCGTACAGCACCGCCGGGACAGCCTCGGCCAGGAACATCCAGCGCCAGGCGTCGACACCGAGCCAGAACGGCTGCGCCGCTCCCCCGGCCATCGTCGCGAAGAGCGCGTCCGTGAGCAGCGCGGCGAAGATGCCGAGGACGATCGCCAGCTGCTGGAGCGAGCCGAGGCGACCGCGCACATGCGCCGGGCTGACCTCCGCGATGTACGCCGGAGCGATCACGGACGCGGCGCCCACGCCCAGGCCGCCGACCATGCGCCAGAAGATCAGGTCGACCACGCCGAACGCCAGGCCCGAGCCGATGGCGGAGACCAGGAACAGGATCGCGGCGATCACCATCACGGGCACGCGGCCGCGGCGGTTGGCGATCGGCCCGGCGAACCAGGCGCCGAGTGCGCAGCCGATCAGCGCCGAGGAGACGGCGAAGCCCGTGAGACCGGCGCCGAGGCCGAACTCCCCGGCGAGGGCGTCCACGGCGCCGTTGATGACAGAGGTGTCGAAGCCGAACAGGAAACCGCCGAGCGCGGCGGCGACCGAGATGCCGACCACCTTGGCGTTGAGGCGAGACGTCGCGGCGCCGCCGGACCGGGTCGCTGTCATGGTGGGTCCTCTCTGGGTGGCGCCCGACGGCCCGCTGCGCGCCGGTGCGTCCGCACAGTGTGTTCTTCGCTCGGCGAGCGTGCAAGTCGCACAGCCCTTCTCCCCGCCCCCCGAGGAGGCGGCGGGGCAGAATGAGGACCATGTTCGTCGTCCTGGGCCCCGCCCCCGCTTCCGTCGGCAGCCCCGGCGCCTGGTGGGCCGTGGACGGGGACGACGCCTCTCCCCTGGGCTCCTGCCCCGCCGGGTCCGTGGCCGAGCTCGTGGCCGGTCTGCCCGCCCGCCTGGGCGTGGACCCGAGCACGGTCCGCTGGGTGCTCGCCGACGTCGGGACGGAGTACGCCGCCTGGCTGGCGGCGGGGGTGCGGGTGGATCGGTGCTGGGACGTGGCCCTCGTCCAGCGGATCCTGCGGCACGCGGCGACGGCGCCGGGCAGCGGGGTGCGTTACACGCCCGTGGCGCAGCTCGAGGTCGCCGACCCGACGGAGCCCGAGCGCCCCGCGCGGGTGCCCGCCGGTCAGGAGTCCTTCTTCGACCTGCCGGACGAGTCCGGCCCCGCCCCGGACGTCACCGTGC
>NZ_JXSP01000088.1:0-26514 GCF_000946635.1 Micrococcus sp. MS-ASIII-49 | reverse complement strand
CAGAACTCAATGGCCCTTGACAGACGATGCTCAGGGACATCCTGGCGTCCAACGTCGTCGAACGAGCACGCCGATTGTCGGCGTGTGAGAACCCATTCGACGCCCTCACCGAACGCACCCATGAGTGGACCGGCCAGGGCAGGATGCGACGACGGGCGCGCGAACTCCGGCCCGAGGTGGCCGGCCTCGAAAAGGTGGTGGCTTCGGCAAACAACGCGGACGAGGAGAACCTCTCCGAGGAGATTCCACATCGGAGCGCCATCAAGGACAGCCGGAACGTGGATGCGGACTACTTCGCCTGCCTGTCCACCGCCGCCTTGGGCGGAAGCGGCGGGGGAAGAGGACGCCCTGGGTGAGGACAGCTTGACGTCGGAGCAGCCGGGCGCCTCGGGCCTGGCCACTGCGCCGATGGCAGCGGCACCGACTCCGCCCCGCTCCGCGCGCAGGCGGCCGACGAGGGGGTAGTGCTGCACGGGGTCCTTCCGGAGGGGCCGGACCGGCCCGGACCGGCCCGGGGCGCACGGAGCCGGCCGGACCGGCCTACGGACCGGACGGTCAGCCCTGGGCCGACTCGACGTCCTCGTCGACCCAGTCGCGGGAGCGTTCCACGGCCTTCTTCCACAGCCGCAGGGCGCGCTCAACCTCCTCCTCGTCCGTGGTGGGCTCCCAGCGCTTGTCCTCTTCCCAGTTGGCCACGAGCTCGTCCTGGGACGCCCAGAACCCCACCGCCAGGCCTGCGGCGTAGGCGGCGCCGAGAGCGGTGGTCTCGATGACCTTGGGGCGCACGACGGGCACGCGCAGCAGGTCCGCCTGGAACTGCATGAGCAGCTCGTTGGCGACCATGCCACCGTCGACCTTCAGTTCGGTCAGGTCCACGCCGGAGTCCGCGTTCATGGCGTCCAGGACCTCGCGGCTCTGGAAGGCGGTGGCCTCGAGCGCCGCGCGGGCGATGTGCCCCTTGTTGACGTAACGGGTCATGCCCACCATGACGCCGCGGGCCGCGGCGTCCCAGTGCGGGGCGAAGAGGCCGGAGAACGCGGGGACGAAGTACACGCCGCCGTTGTCCTCCACGCCGGCGGCCAGGGTCTCGACCTCCGGGGCGCTGGCGATCATCCCGAGGTTGTCCCGCAGCCACTGGATCAGCGAGCCGGTGACGGCGATCGAGCCCTCCAGCGCGTACACCGGCTTCTGGTCGCCAATGCGGTACGCCACCGTGGTGAGCAGGCCGTTGTCCGAGTGCACCGGCTCCTCGCCGGTGTTGATCAGCATGAAGTTGCCGGTGCCGTACGTGTTCTTGGCCTGGCCGACCTCGAAGCACGCCTGGCCGAAGGTCGCCGCGTGCTGGTCGCCCAGGATGCCGGTGATCGGCGTCTCGCGCAGCAGCTGCTGGCCGGATACGGTGCCCACCTCGGCGGAGGAGCTGACGATCTCCGGAAGCATGGACATCGGGATGCCCATGTCCGCGCAGATCTCCTCGTTCCAGTCGAGGGTGTCCAGGTTCATCAGCATGGTGCGGGAGGCGTTGGTGACGTCGGTGACGTGCCGGCCGCCCTCGCCGCCGCCGGTGAGATTCCACACGAGCCACGAGTCCGTGGTGCCGAAGATGAGGTCGCCGTTCTCGGCGGCCTCCCGGGCACCGTCCACGTTCTCCAGAATCCAGGCCACCTTGGGGCCGGAGAAGTACGTGGCCAGGGGCAGCCCGACGCGCTCCTTGTAGCGGTCCGCGCCGACGTCGCCGGCCAGGCGCTCGCAGAGGTGGTCGGTGCGGGTGTCCTGCCACACGATGGCGTTGTACACCGGCTTGCCGGTGTTGCGGTCCCACACCACGGTGGTCTCACGCTGGTTCGTGATGCCCACGGCGGCGACGTCGTGTCGGGTCACCTCGGCGCGGGCCAGGGCCTCGCCGATGACCTCGCGGGTGTTCGTCCAGATCTCCACCGGGTCGTGCTCCACCCAGCCGGCGCGCGGGAAGATCTGCTCGTGTTCGCGCTGACCAGTGGACACGATGGCCCCACTGTGGTCGAAGAGGATCGCGCGCGTGGACGTGGTGCCCTGGTCGATGGCCATCACGTAGCGGGGGGTGGTCATGTCCTACTCCTTCGGAGGTGGTCACGGGGGTGTGGGGGTGGCGGGCACGTTCCCGACGGGGAACGTGCCCGCCGGGGTTGGACGGGCAGACCGCTCAGACGAACAGAGGCGCGGCGAGGCCGGCCAGGACGGCGCCGACGAGCGGGCCGACGATCGGCACCCAGGCGTAACCCCAGTCCGAGCCGCCCTTGTGCCGGATCGGCGCGACAGCGTGGAACAGGCGGGGGCCCAGGTCGCGCGCCGGGTTGATGGCGTACCCCGTGGGGCCGCCCAGGCTCGCGCCGATCGCGACGACGAGCAGGGCCACCGCGAGCGGGCCGAGCCCGGAGGGGGTGGAGCCGAAGAGCAGGATCACGAACACCAGGACGAACGTGGCGATCACCTCGGTGACCATGTTCCACAGCGGGTTGCGGATCTCGGGACCTGTGGCGAACGTGCCCAGGATCGCGCCCTGGTCCGTCTCCGCCTGGTAGTGGTCGCGGTAGGCCAGCCAGGCCAGGGCCGCGCCGAGGAAGGCGCCGATCAGCTGCGCCGCGAAGTACGCGAGCGTGGTGCCGAGGGTCACGGCGATGCCGGGGGCGTACTCCTCGGCGCCGCTGACGAGCAGGCCGACGGTCACGGCGGGGTTCAGGTGCGCACCGGTCGCGGCAGCGACGTAGACGCCCGCGAAGACGCCCAGCCCCCAGCCGAAGCTGATGAGCAGCCAGCCTCCGCCGTTGCCCTTGGTCTTCGTCAGGACGACGTTGGCGACGACGCCGACGCCGAGCAGGAGGAGGATGGCCGTGCCGGCGATCTCATGCAGGAAGATCGTGCCCATGGACGGGCTCCTTTCCGTGGACGGGGGCGGCGTCGGCAGCTGCGAGCGCGGCGGCGGCGGTGACGTCGTCGTGGGCGGTCTCGCCGCGGAGGCGGGCGGCGACGAGGTCCTTGTACGCCCGGATCTCACCGGCGATGCGCTCTTCATCCCAGCCCAGCTCGGGGGCCACGAGGGACGCGATCTCCGCGGCCGCCGCGACGCCGCGGTCACGGACCTCGGTGGACAGGCGCGTGCGGCGCTCGATGACGTCGTCCAGGTGGACGACGCCCTCGGCCCGGGCGGCGTGGACGATCTCGGCGCGCAGGTAGCGCGGCGCCTCGGCGAGAGGGACGCTCAGGGACGGGTCGGCGTCGATCAGGTCGAGCACGTGGCGCAGCACGGTGCCGTAGCGGAACAGGAGCCGGTCCACGCGGGCCTCGTCCAGGCCGTAGTCGGCGGCGATGCGGTCCGCCTCCGCCTCGATCTCCGAGTAGCCGAGGCCGCCGAGCACGGGGATGTGCTCGGTGAGGCTGGGACGGGTCGGGTGGGTCTCGCGCACCACGAAGTCCACGACGTCCTCGGCCATGGCCCGGTACGTGGTCCACTTGCCGCCGGCCACGGCGGTGAGGCCGGGGGCCACCTCGGTGACGGTGTGCTCACGGGAGATCTTGGTGGAGCCGCCGTCGGATCCGGTGACCGGCTGCAGGAGCGGGCGCAGGCCGGCGTACGTGGCGATCACGTCGTCTCGCGTGAGGTCCTCCTTCAGCACCGCGTTGGCGTGCTCGAGGATGTAGTCGATGTCGTCCGCGGTGGTGGCCGGATGGGCCACGTCCTCCGCCCACGGGGTGTCCGTGGTGCCGATCACCCAGTACTCGTCCCACGGGATGAGGAACAGCACGGACTTCTCCGTCTTGGTGATCACGCCGGTGGCGGCGTCGGCGCGGATGCGGTCGCGCGGGACGGTGATGTGGGCGCCCTTGGAGGCGAGCACCTCGAGGCCGCCGTCGGCCCCGGCCAGCTCCTGCTGCTCCTGGGTCCACACGCCCCCGGCCAGGATGACGGCGCGCGCGTGCACGTCGAACTCCTCGCCGGAGGTCTCCTCGCGGACACGCACGCCCTGCACACGGCCGTCGTCGCCGCGCAGGTAGCCGGTGACGGCGGTGTAGTTGGCGGCCACGGCGCCGTGGTCCACGGCGGATCGCACGAGCATCATGGCCAGGCGGGCGTCGTCGAACTGGGCGTCGGCGTACTCCACCGCGCCGACGATCTTCTCGTCGTCGAGGGAGGGGAAGGTCGCGGCCATGGAGCGGCGGCTGAGATGGCGGTGCGCGCCCATCGCGCGGCGGCGGCCGAGCGACTGCATGGCGTCGTACATGGTGACGCCGGCGCCGATGAAGCCGCGGTCGATCACCTTGTGGAAGAACGGGAAGACGAAGCGCAGGGGACGCACCAGGTGGGGCGCGGTCTGGGTGAGCAGCAGGTCGCGCTCCCGCAGCGCCTCGTACACCAGCTTGACGTCCAGCATCTCGAGGTAGCGCAGGCCACCGTGCATGAGGCGGGAGGAGCGGGACGAGGTCCCGGAGGCCCAGTCGCGGGCCTCGACGATGCCCACGTCGAGGCCGCGGGTGGCCGCGTCGAACGCGGCGCCCACGCCGGTGGAGCCGCCGCCCACGACCAGGATGTCGAGGGGGGCCTCCGGGCTGGTGGCCCGGAGGCGGGCGAGGTGGTCCTCCCGCGTGGCGGCGGAGAGGGGGACGGTTCGCAGGGTCGGCATGGGGGGTTGCTCCTTTATCAGTGGAAGCACAGTGTAGTGGCGTGGCTCACGATACCCAGTATCAGCGCGAGCCGAGGTCCATGATGTCACTCCCGGGTCGCGGGTGCCCACGCGCCGGGTACGGTCTCGCGGAACCCGAGCCGCTCGCACAGGGCCACGTCGGTGCGCGTGGAGGTGGCCCGTCTCGCACGGTCCCCGGGCTGTGGCACCTCACCCTGTTCCGCTGGAACGAGGGCGGAGCGCCCCGGGTGACGCGCGCCCACGGGTGAGGCCTCGCCCCTACACTCCGACCATGGACATCACCGTCGGCGCCGTCGGCCGCGCCTCGCTCTCGGACTGGGAGCAGGAATGCTGCGGTGACCCGATCGCCGTGGGGGAAGTCCACGAGCTGATCCTGCTGCCCTCCCGGGGAGTGAGTCAGGCTGGGCCCCTGGCCTCTGCAGGCTGGGTCGTCACCCATCACGACGACGGCAGCCCCGCCGGGTCGATCCCGTTGCGTCGTGTGCGGGCCGTGGTGAGGGCGGCACACGAGGTGTGGCCCTCGGGGCGGCTCGCCGAGATCGACCGCGTCCCCGGCCACGCTGACCTGACGATCCTTGAGCCAGAGGAGGCCACCGGCCTCGGCTTGGGGGAGGTCGTCTACGTCGGCGCCTACGAGCCGGTGCTCCCCGAGACTCCCCGCCCTGACGAGTGGCCTCTCGACCTGGAGATCCTCGAGGACCTCGGTCCGCACACCTGGTGAGCCTCGCGAGTCCACCCCCTCACGGTCTCGAGCTGCATGGGGTGAGCGTAGAAGTCCGTTCGTCGTCATAGATGGCCCCTCACCCCCCGGTCGCTCGCGAGCATCGCGTAGACGAGGGTGTCCGTCCACTCGCCCTTGCTCCACAGGTCCTGCCGGTGGTGTGCCTCTCGACGCATCCCGAGCATCTCGGCCAGTCGGGCGGACGCCGTGTTGCGGGCATCCATCTGTGCCACTACCCGGTGCAGGCCAGACGTCTCGAACCCCAGGTCCAGCAGCGCAGCCGCGGCCTCCCGGGCGAAGCCTTGACCGGCATGTCGCGGATCCAGTGCCCAGCCGATCTCCGCGACACCGCGCTCGCGGTCCGTCAGCCACAGGATCACGTCACCCACGGGGACGCCCGCGTGCTCCACCACCAGGGACGCCGCCCCGGACGGGCCGCCGAGGTCGTCCCACGTGATCCGCTTGGCCAGCTTCGCCCGCGCGGTCGCCTCGTCCCAGGGCTCGTCCAGCAGGTGGCGCACCACCTCGGGCTGCGTGTACATCTCCTGCAGCCAGCCGAAGTCGTCCTCCCGGTGCGGCCGCAGCGTCAGCCGCGCGGTGGGCAACGGCCAGTCAGGGGCGCGGCCGCCCGCAGCCGCGCCCTCCTTGCGCCCCACCGGAGGCGGGGCGTCGACGTCGGCGGGGACCGGCGTCGTCGTGCCGGACGCCCAGTCCTGGCGCAACATTGCGTAGGCCACGGACGCGAGCGGCTCGCCGCCGTCCACGGGCCAGCCGCGCCGGTAGTGCGCCTCCTTGACCCAGCCGGCCCGGCGGAAGGTGCGCAGCATGGGGACGTTGTCCTCGCGGGTCTGGCCCTCGAAGCGGTCCACCGCGGGCATCGTCTCGAAGACGCGCCGGGTGAGCGCGGTGAGGATCTGCGCGCCGAGCCCGCGCCCGCGGAACCGCTCCGCCACGCGCAGGTCGAACAAGGGGGTGGGGTCCGTGAGGTCCTCCAGGCGCACCACGCCGACGCGGCCGTGCTCGGGATGCTCGATCCAGAAGGTGCGGTGGTCCTCATCCTCCCAGGCGCCGCCATCGACGGCCTTCTCCGCCTCCGGCCGGGTGACGCGCGGGCGCGTGTGGAACGGCCACGCGTTCTCGGTGAGCAGGGCGACGAGCGCGTCCCGGTCGGCGCCTGCCGGGTCGAGTGGAGTGAAGGTGACGTCCATGGGGCCGAGAGTAGGGGAGGGGACGTCACCGCCGCCCGTTGCCGTGACCCCATGGCCACGCCCCTCCTCGACCTCGCGGCGCACCGCGCGAGGAAGCCCGGGACGCGCAGGCCGAGATCGGCTGGACCATAGCCCAGGCCCACGCCGGCCGGGGCCGCGCCACCGAGCTGGCCTGTGCCCTGTTGGACCTCGCCTTCGCAGGCCTCGGCGTCCGACCCGTGGAGGCTCACGCCTTCGCGGACAACGCGCCCATCCTGCGCGTGATGGAGAAGGTCGGCCTGCGCCACGAGGGCACCTTCAAGGAGGAGTCACTGCACCGCACCCGCGGCTGGGTGGACGGCGTCACTTACGCGATGCTCGCCTCGGAGCATCGGGCCCGGGGCAGACGGCTTTCCACCTCACGACGCCCAGAAGTACGCAACTCTCTAGACATAACGTTGCGTAAGGTGGCGGCATGAGCAACGATCCGCGCCCGACCCCGTGGGCCGTCGGCTGGGAAGAGCGCCCCTGGGCCGCGGGCCCGGATGACGCCGGGCTGCGCTCCCGCAGCGCTCGCGTGCGCGCCTCGGGCCCGTATCGAGCCGCGCTCCCGGCCCGCATCGCCCGACTCGGGCTCGACCTGCCCTCTGATCTGGCGACCGAGGTCGAGGAGGCGACGGCCGCCGTCGTGCGCTTCGATGCTGAGATCAGCCACGCCCTCCCGGGGCTCACCGGCGAGATCGCCCCGATCGACGCGGTGCTCCTGCGCACTGAGTCCGCGTCCTCCTCGCAGATCGAGCACATCACCGCGGGCGCGCGAGCCCTCGCCCTGGCGACTCTCGGCGAACGCACCCGCCCGAACGCAACGCTCGTGGCGGCGAACGTGAGGGCCATGGGCGCTGCTTCCCGGCTGGCCGCCGACCTCGACGAGCCCGCCCTGCTGGCCGCCCATCGTGCCCTCATGGACGGTCAGGAGCATGCCCGGCCGGGCGCTTACCGCGATGCGCAGGGGTGGATCGGGGGCGGGGCGCCCACGCCGCACACGGCGCAGTTCGTCCCGCCCCACCCGGAGCGCCTGCGTGCCGGGATGGACGATCTCTTCGCCTATCTGCGCCGCACGGACGTACCCGCCCTCGTGCAGGCCGCCACCGCGCACGCTCAGTTCGAGACCATCCACCCGTTCGCGGATGGCAACGGCCGCACCGGGCGCGTCCTCGTGCACGCCGTGTTGCACCGGGCCGGCGCGATCACCCGTATGGGGGTGCCCCTCTCATCGGGACTCCTCACGGACACGGCCGGATACTTCGACGCCCTCACCGCCTACCGCGACGGCGACCCCGCGCCCATCGTGCGCCGCTTCGCACAGGCCGCCCTGGCCGCCGTCGGCAACGGCCGAGAGCTCGTCGCGGACCTGGACGAGGCCCTGACCGGCTGGCGCGAGCGGCTCACCGCCCGGCGGGACGCGGCGGTCTGGCGGGCGCTCGCGGTGATCATCGCGCAACCCGCCGTGACCGTGGACCATCTGGCCCAGGCGCTGGGTGTCTCGCGCCCGGCCGCCCAGCGGGCCGTGGACCAGCTTGTCGAGGCCGGTGTGCTGCAGCCGGTCTCCAGCCAGCGTCGGAACCGGGTGTGGCTGGCCACCGAGGTGCTCGCCTGTCTGGACGAGTTCGCCGCGCGTGCGGGCCGGCGGGGTTGACCGGGTGTGGACTACCGGGCTGACCAGCCTCATGCCGCGTGTAGTGTCCCGGCCATGGTCAGGCGAACACACGAGGTGAGGCCCGCGGGATGACTCGCGGTCCGTCAGCCACAGGATCACGTCCCCACGGGCATGCCCACGTTCCCCACCACCAGAGACACCGATCCGGCAGGGCCAGCCGAGGTCGTCCTCCCGGGGTGGGCGCAGCGTCAGGCGCGCGGTGCGCAACGGCCAGTCAGGGGCGGGGCCGCCCGCAATCGCGCCCTCCCCGCGCTCCACCCGGGACGTCGACGCCGGCTGGGTGCCACGCTTCGACGTCGACGTGCTGGAGGCCGCCCTGCGGCCCGTCCACGAGCGGCCCCGGTGGGAGGAATGGGGGCAGATCGCCGCGCCAACCCTGCTGATCACCGGGGAGAACGGGTACGTGCCCGCCGGAGAGCTGGACGAGATGCGGCGTCGGCGCCCGGATGTGCGGCACGTGCAGGTGCCCGGCGCGGGGCACGACGTGCACCTGGACGCGCCGGAGCGGGTGGCTGAGCTCGTGCGGGGGTTCGCGGCCTGACTGATCTGGGGCAGGATCCCCCCATGGACCACAAGCAGATCCTCCACGACGGGCTGCGCCGCCAGCGTGCGGCCCTCCTCCAGAAGCTCGAGGGCCTCAGCGAGCGCGACGCCCGCCTGCCGCGCACTCCCACCGGCACCAACCTGCTGGGACTGGTCAAGCACGCCGCCGTCGTCGAGCTGGAGTACTTCGGCGAGACGTTCGGCCGCCCCGCCGAGGTGCAGCTGCCCTGGGCGGCGGCGGGGCAGCCGGAGGAGGACAACGTGGACATGTTCGCCGCCGAGGGTGAGTCCCTCGAGGACGTCCTCGAGTTCGCCCGCCGTTGCTTCGCCCACGCGGACGCGACCATCACGGCCCTCGGCGCCGACGCCCCCGGGCGGGTGGCGTGGTGGCCCGACGACAAGGCGGAGGTGACGCTCGCGCAGATCATTGCGCACGTCGCCCTGGACGAGGCCCGGCACGCCGGCCACGCGGACATCCTGCGGGAGCAGATCGACGGGCAGGCCGGCCTGCGCGCCCCGGGGAACAACCTGCCCCCGTGGGACGCCGACCGCTGGGCCGCCCACGTGGACCGTCTGACCGCCATCGCGGAGGGGAGTGGCGGGCCGGGCCGGAACTGAAGGCACATGCCTCCCGTGCCGGTCCTTGGCCTACGGTGTGGCCATGACGAGTACTCCCGCTGCCGCCGTACCCCCTGCCCTCCAGCGCTCATTCGATGCGTGGGCTGCCGCCGGCAGGCCCGCCGACGAGCCCACGCGCTGGTCCTTCGATCACTGGACGGCCCACGTGCCCGACCTGCCCGCCTGCCTCGAGTGTGAGCCGCTGACCCGCGCCGTCGTCACCGGCTACGCCGCGAAGGTGACCGCCGAGGACCGCGCCGTGCAGCGGGACGCCTTCATCGCCGCGATGGTGTGGGGATACGGACGGGTCGGCTACGGCCCCTCCCGGGTGGAGCGCATCATGGCGCAGCCCGGGTTTGAGGAGCAGCTCGCCGACGTCACCCGCATCACCCTCGAGCAGGGCGGGCCCGCGGCCTTCGAGCACATCCGGCAGCAGCGCAAGAGCGGGGTCGGCTGCCTCAAGCACCTCGGCGCGGCCTTCGGCACCAAGTACCTCTACTTCCTCACCAAGGCCCACCGGGAGTCCGACATCGCCCCCGTCCTCGACTCCGTGGTGCGCGCCTGGTTCGCCGAGCATGTGAAGGACGTCGACGTCCGGATCGGCGGCGGCTGGACCTACCCCGACAGGTACCGGACGTACGTCACGACCATGCAGGCGTGGGGTGAGGAACTCAAGATCCCGGCCGACGACGTCGAGCGGCTCATCTTCCTCCAGCAGCAGGACGCCACCCAGGAGCCCTGGCGGGCGAGCTGGAGTTCCGCCGCCGCGGACCCGGAGGCCGGCGAGCTGCTCGAGGCCCTCCGCCTCGCGCTGGCCGACCTGGGCGCCGGGGACGACGCCGAGCCCCACCTGCAGGCTCTGGAGGACGTCATCGCCGACGCGGAGGACCGGGCGCCCGACGAGGCGTGAAGCCCCGCCCGCCTGTGCGCGGTTGGCGTCGAGATGAACGTGTCCGCTGAGCAGCTGATCGGCGACGAGTCCGGCGTGCACCGCGGCCTGTACCGGCGCGTCGTGGACCACGTCCCGTGGCTACGCGGCTTCGTCTGCGACGACCTCCACAATTTCGGCCCAGAGGACCGGTGGATCTTGGCGCGGTGAGGGCTCAGCGATCCATCGCAAGGGCGCCTACCGTGTCCAGGGCCCTCCGTAGGCTCGAGGCGTAGCCGGGGTAGATGTCCCGGACGAAGAGAGGACATTGGCATGACCACCAAGGCGGGGCTCATCGTGGCCGCTTCCCATGCTCTGCAGAACAGTCCCCAGCTGTTCGCACGCGTCGAGGACGGCGGTGTGGTCATTGGTGGGCGTGGCGGCGAGGTCATGCCGGATTCGACCGGGCTGTACGCGGTTGTCGCGCAGGATCCTGACGCGGCGCGAGCCGAGCTGCGATTGGACACGTCTGTCAGTCGAAGCGATGTGCTTTACATCGGCAAGGCCGAGGGCAGCCTGCGGGCCCGCCTGGAACGCAAGCATTTCGCGGGCGGCGGCACCGCGCACTCCACTCTGCGCCGCACTCTGGCCGCACTCCTGGTGGATCGGCTGGACCTGGAGCCAGTCGCCGTCGCCTCCGCGGGTCGATTCTCCCTCACCCCGGAGAGCGGCGAGCAGCTGACCACCTGGATGCGCCGTCACCTCGCCGTCCGTGTGTGGCAGGCGCCCGCCGGGTTCGCGGAAGTGACACCGCTCGGGGGCATCGAGAAGCCTGTGATCGACACGCACACCCCGCCGTTGAACCTCATCTACGGCGGCACCAGCCCCGAAGCACAGCTGCTCCGCCAGCGCATCCGGAAAGCCCGCACGGCCATGGCGGAGCAGGCGAAGCGCGATGTGGACGTGGTGGAAGTCCATTCGTCGGCGCGCGCGACCGTCGGCGACTTGTTCCGCCGCCGCCGCCCCCGCCAGTACGGGCTGCGGGGAAGCATCGGTCTCTGGGAGGAGCTCGCTGAACGGCTCGACGACACCCCCATGCCCACCAGTGAGTATGAACTCGGCCGGCTCCTGCGCGATGCGCTCGATCGCTCCCTCGAGGGGGCCGAGCCTTACGACGAGGACAAGGTCAATGTGGAGCGGTTCAACCGCGGAGGCATGAGTCAGGGCCTCGTCCATCTGCCCTGGTGGGAGGACCAGGCCATCCCCCTCCTCCTCGACCGCTGGGGAGCCTGGGCGGACACCCGGGGTCTCCTCGGCCCGGAGGACTACATCGGGAGCTGGTGACCCGACAGTGTGTGGTGCCTGCCGCCGTCCTCGATGGCCTCCTTCGCCACCGGCCGGGTGACGTGGGGCGCACAGGGAAGGGCCACGTGTTGCCGGTGAGCAGCGCAATGAGCTCCGCGCGGTCCGCGCCGGCGGGGTCGAGACGGGTGATGGCGACGGTCATGGGGCGAGGGTGGGCGCCGGCATCATGGGCGCCTCCCCACCCGGACCCCTTCCGAGTCCGAC
The DNA here is from genome assembly GCF_000946635.1 of Micrococcus sp. MS-ASIII-49. Classification (NCBI taxonomy): domain Bacteria; kingdom Bacillati; phylum Actinomycetota; class Actinomycetes; order Micrococcales; family Micrococcaceae; genus Micrococcus; species Micrococcus sp. MS-ASIII-49. Next base: position 14,612 of record NZ_JXSP01000088.1, on the reverse strand, counting down.
ACAATGCATACATCCATGCATGCATCCGATTACTCTGGCCCGCATGACTCCACTCTCCGACCCCTTATGGGGCAGTCGTGCCACGGCTGCCGGCCGCCTGGCCCACGACGTCGCCTGGCGCATCGTCCGCGGTGAGATCGCCGCGGGGGAGATGCTCACCGAGGTCCAGCTCTCCACGGAGGCCGGCATCTCCCGGACGCCGGCCCGGGAGGCCCTCCTCCAGCTCGAGCGCTGGGGCCTGGTGCGGCTCCTCCCCAAGAAGGGCGCGGCCGTGCAGGCCCTCACGCCGCAGAGCGTGGCCGACCTCACGGCCCTGCGCGGCCTCCTCGAGTCCACCGCCCTCGCCACGGTCGCCGCGCGGCCCGACGCCGTCGGGCCCCTCGTCGCCACGCTCACCGCCAACCTGGAGCAGCAGCGCGCCGCCCTGGACGCCGGCGACCTCGCTGCCTTCTCCGCGCTGGACGTGCGCTTCCACCGGGACGTGATCGCCACGTGCGGCAACGCCGCCTTCGACGAGGTCGTGCGCACCTTCGCCCCCCGCCTGGCACGCCTGATCCACGCCGCCACCGGCGGATCCGTCGACGCCGCCCGCCGCCTCCTCGATGGGCACGCCGAGATCTGCGCCCAGCTGGCCGCCGGGCGCGCCGCAGACGCCCAGCGCGCCCTGCAGGCGCACCTCGACGCCGCGGGGAGCGGCGTCGTCCCCGGCCTGCCGCCAGTGGGCCCGTCCGAGGCAGGTGAACCCCGATGATCGAGGGCCTGCTGATCCTGCTGCTCTGCCAGCTGGCGGGCACGCTCGTGGCCGACACGCTGCACCTGCCGATCCCCGGGGCCGTGCTGGGCATGCTCCTGCTGCTCGGCCTGCTCGCGTGGCGCCGGCCGGCCGAGGACGCGCCGGTGATGACGGCGAGCCATCACCTGCTCCAGCACCTGCCGCTGCTGTTCGTCCCGGCGGGCGTCGGCGTCGTCGCGGTGCTGGGCCTCATCGAGGAACACCGGGCGCTGATGCTGGTCGGCTTCGTGGTGCCCTGGCTGCTGGGGCTGGTGGTCACCGCCGGCGTCGCCGCCCCGCTCGCCCGCCGCCTCACGGACAAGGAGGACGCACAGTGAACGCCGCCGAACTCACCGACTCCCTCGCCGAGGCCTGGGACGCGCTCCTGCACACACCGCTGTTCGGCATCGCGCTGACCCTCGCCGTCGCCGTGCTCTCCCGCCGTCTGTGGCTCGCCGCCCGGCAGACCGCCCTGCTCACGCCCGTGCTCGTGACGATCGTGCTGGTGGCCGCGTTCCTGGCCCTGACCGGCATCGACTACGAGACCTACATGATCGGCGGCAGTTACCTCACCTTCCTGCTGGGCCCCGCCACCGTGGCCCTCGCCGTCCCCCTCTACCGGGCCGGCCCTGACATCCGGAAGCTGCTCCTGCCGGTCGCCGTCGGGGTCACCGTCGGCTCGCTGACCGCCATGGTGAGCGCCGTGCTGATCGTGCGGGCGATGGGCGGGGACGCCGCGCTGGCCGCCACGTTCGCCCCCAAGTCCGCGACGACGCCGATCGCCATGGCGGTGGCCGACGCCGGCGGCGGGATCGTCTCCCTCGCCGCCGTGCTCCCCGTGCTCACCGGCGTGCTCGGCGCCGTGTTCGCCCCCTGGGTGCTCGACCGGCTGCGCGTGCGCGACCCCCGCGTGCGCGGTCTGGCCATCGGCGTGAGCTCCCACGGCATCGGCACCGCCCGCGCCCTCGCTGAGGGGCCGAAGACCGGTGCGTTCTCCGCCCTCGCCATGGCCTGCTCCGGTGTGCTCACCGCCCTGCTGGCCCCGCTGGTGCTGGCGATGACGGGGTGAGGGGCCGGGCGGCCGCCCCCGGCCGGGCAGCCGCCTCGACCCGCTCCGGCCGCGGCGGCCGCCTTACCGTGTCCGCCCCGCCTGCCACCCTGGTCCTCTTCCTTCCCCGCGGGCCGCCCGCCGGCCCTCGCAGGCGCAGTGACGCGGCCCGGTCCTGCGAACGAGAGGACCCCACCCATGATGGGCCCGTCCCACGCGGCCACCGGCGCCGCGGCCTGGCTGGCGCTCACGCACTGGCAGTCGCCGATCGCCGTGCTGCACCTGCCCGCCGAGCTCCAGCTGCTCGGCGCCGTGACCACCGCCGGCGCGGCCATGATCAGCGACTGGGACCACCCCCGCGCCACCGTCGTCCACGCCCTGCCGCCCCTGACCGAGTGGCTGAGCCGCGGCATCCGCCACGTGGCCGGCGGGCATCGGCGCGGCACACACTCGCTGGTGGGGATCGCGGCGTTCACCGCCGTCGCGACGGCGGCCGCCTCCATCCAGGTGCCGATCGCGGGGCACGTCTACACACCGGGGCAGGGGGTCATCGCCGCGTTCCTGGCGGCCGTGGCCGCCAAGGCCCTCCGACTGCTCCCGAACCGGGGATGGAGGGCCGCGTGGGCACTCGGCATCCTGGTCGCGGTGTCGGCGACCGTCCTCAGCGACGGGCTGTGGTGGATCCCCGCCTCCGTGGCCGTCGGCGTGAGCGTGCACATCCTCGGCGACGCCCTCACCAACAACGGGGTGGCCCTGCTCTGGCCGCTCAGCCCGGAGCCTCCCGCGCGCCTGTGGTGGTGGCAGTCCTCCGGACGGTTCCGGCTTCCCCTGCTCGGCCGGACCGGGTCCTGGCGGGAGTGGGCGCTCGTCTCGGTGGTCACCGCGTTCACCGTGGTGCGGGCCGTGCGGCTCGTCCCGCTCGCCGCTCGGGGGGTGGCGGCACTGTTCTGAGCGGCGGCACCCGGCCACCGCCGCCCCCTCACGCCTCCGGGAGCCACCCCGCCCGCACGGTCGCCTCGGTCCCGCGGGGCAGCCTCGGGCGGCCGCCGGCGGCCAGGTCCCGGCAGGCGTCCGTGAGCGCCTCGAACGACCACCCCGGGACCCGGCCCAGCGCCTCGGCCGTGCCGTCCTCGCGCCAGTGCACGTGCCAGTCCCGGCGCCGCAGCCCATGACGGCCCCGCAGGCTCACCCCCGTCCCGACCGCGTGCACGACCGCCTGGTCCACGGCCTCGAGCAGCTCATCCGACCCGGGGTCGCAGGCGTCGCATCCGCAGTCCGGGAGCAGCGCGTGCACCTGCCCCGGGGCACCGACCGCCACCCGGAGCACCGGCAGGACGCCGCCGTCGTCGTCCTGGGGCACGTCCGTCTCCAGCAGCCACCAGGGGGAGGCGCCGTCGACGCAGGCCGGCGGCGCCACCCGCAGCGCCCGGTCCACGGGGGCCGCCAGGTCGGCGCGCCCGGCCTCGTCGAGCGGGATGCCACGCACCGGGTCCGGCACGACGACGGCGCCCGCCTCCGCGAGCACCTCGGCCCACACGCGGGCCCGGGCGCCCGCGATCCGATACCGCTGCGGGTCGGTCACCCGGGAGTACTCCTCCTCCCGAGGCGGGGCGCCGTCCGGGTGCGGGGCAGGCCAGGCGGGCAGGTCGAGGGCGGCGTACCGCCGGGCCACCTCCGCCCGCAGACGCGGCAGGGTCGTCATGGGAGGCTCACCCGTGTGTCCGGCCCGGGCGGTCACCCCGCTCACTCCGCCGGCGTCAGTTCCCGCTTGAGGATCTTGCCGGTGGCGGTCTTGGGCAGCCCGTCCCGCACGGTCACGGTGCGCGGGTACTTGTAGGGCGCCACCTGGGACTTCACGTGCTGGATCAGCTCCTCCTCCGTGGCGTGCGCACCGGGGGCGAGCACCACGTGCGCGGCGACCTCCTGGCCGAGCTCCGGGTGGGGCACCCCCACCACGGCGGCCTCCGCGACGGCCGGGTGCTCGTAGAGCACCTCCTCGATCTCGCGCGGGTACACGTTGAGCCCGCCGCGCAGGATCATGTCCTTCGTGCGGTCCACGATGTAGTAGTTGCCCGCGGCATCGCGCCGGGCGAGGTCGCCGGAGCGGAACCAGCCGTCCTCGGTGATGGCCTGGGCGGTGGCCTCCGGCTTGCCCCAGTAGCCCTTCATCACGTTCTCCCCGCGGATCCACACCTCGCCCAGGGTCTCCTCATCGCCCTCGGGCACCACGGCCCCGTCCGGCGTCACCAGCTGCAGTTCGCACCCGCGGACGGCGCGTCCGATCGAGCCCGGCTGATGCTCCTCACCCGGATGGTTGAAGCACGCCACCGGGGAGGTCTCGGACAGGCCGTAGCCCTCGAGGATCTCGCAGTCGAAGGTGGCCTCGAAGCGGCGCAGCAGCTCCACGGGCAGGGCCGATCCGCCGGAGACGCCCAGGCGCAGGCTGGCCAGGTCCTCCGGATGGTCCTTGGCCGCGGCCAGCACGGCCCCGTACATGGTGGGCACGCCGATGAACACGTCCACCGCGCACTCCCGGACGGTCTGCGCGGCCACGGCGGGATCGAAGCGGGGGATCAACGCCAGGCTGGCGCCCGTCGTCACGGGCGCCATGAGCGCGCACGTGAGGCCGAAGACGTGGAACAGCGGCAGGCAGCCGAGCACGGTCTCCCCGTGCTGGAGCTGGATCAGCGTCTCCGCCGCGGTGTCCGCGTTGGTGCCCATGTTCCGGTGGGTCAGCTGGGCGCCCTTGGGGCGGCCGGTGGTGCCGGAGGTGTAGAGGATGACGGCGTCGTCCTCGAGGTCCCGCTCGACGGTCTCGGTCACCGGGCCGGGGCTCGCCGCGAGGTGCGGGGCGAGGCCGTCCTCGCCGAGGGTGCGCAGCGGCACACCGCGCTCGCGGGCGCCCTCCACGGCTTCCTCGGACGGCACGGACCACAGCATCGACGCGCCCGAGTCCTCCAGGTAGTACTCGATCTCGCGGCGCTTGAACAGCGGGTTCATCGGGACGACGACGGCGCCCAGCTGCAGGGCCGCGAAGAACACCACCGGGAACGCCGGGATGTTCGGCACCATGAGCGCCACGCGGTCCCCGGGGCCGATGCCCTCCTGCCGCATGAGCCCGGCCAGACGCTGGGACTGGTCCTGCAGCTCGGCGTACGTCATGCGGTTCTCGCCGAGGATCAGGGCGGTGGAGTTCGGGTGCTCGGCGGCGGTGCGCTCGAGGCGGGCGGGCAGGGTGAGGGTCACGACGGGCCTCCGAGGGGAGTCGGATGTGATGGGAACCACAGCGTAACGCCCGGCGGTGCTCGTTCGCTGTGAGCCGAGCGGGGTGTGTCGGCGGACCTCACGCCAGCGACATCACCGCGGTTCTGCCCGGCGGTGATGTCGCTGGCGCGCGGTCATCCACCGGCCCCGCCTGCGACGTCGATGTGTCGTCTCCACGGCTCAGGGGCGCAAGACTGGTCCCCGCACACCGCCGCCCGGACCGCCGGGCCAGACCGGAGGACAGACCATGACCGCACAGACCCCCGCCACCCCTGCCATCCCCGAGACGATGAAGGCCGTCGTCATGCGCGCGCCGGGCGACGTCGTCGTGGAGGAGGTGGACACCCCGCGCGTCGCTCAGCCCACGGACGTCGTCCTGAAGCTGGCCGCCGCGTGCGTGTGCGGCTCGGACCTGTGGCCCTACCGCGGTCACAACGACGTCGACCACCGGCGCATGGGCCACGAGTACGTCGGCACGATCGTGGAGAAGGGCGAGGACGTCGCCACCCTCGAGGTCGGTGACTTCGTGATCGGCTCGTTCATGCTCTCGGACAACACGTGCGAGATCTGCCAGGCCGGCTACCAGTCCCGCTGCGTCAACGCCGGCGAGTACACGGGCAGCCAGGCGCAGTACATGCGTGTCGAGCTCGCGGACGGCTCCCTCGTGAAGGTGCCCGGGGGTGAGCCCTCGGACCCGGACCGCCTGGCCGACTACCTCGCCGCCTCGGATGTGCTCGGCACCGGCTGGTACGCCGCCGTCGCCGCGCAGGCCGGCCCCGGCAAGACCATCGCCGTGGTCGGCGACGGCGCCGTCGGCCTGTGCGCCGTCCTGGCCGCCAAGACCCTCGGCGCGGAGCAGGTCATCGTGTTCTCCCGCCATGAGGATCGGGCCGCGCTCGCCCGTGAGTTCGGCGCGGACGTCGTGATCGCCGAGCGCGGCGAGGAGGGCGCCGCCCAGGTGCGCGAGCTCACCGGCGGCTACGGCGCGCACGGGGTGTGCGAGGCCGTCGGCACGCAGGGCTCCATGGACCAGGCCCTGGCCTCGGTGCGCCCCGGCGGGTACGTCGGGTTCGTGGGCGTCTCCCACGACCAGACCCTCGACGGCTCCGACCTCTTCGCCCGGGAGATCCACCTCGAGGGCGGGCCCGCCCCCGTCCGCCGCTTCCTACCCGAGCTGATCGAGCGCATCCAGTCCGGCGAGATCCAGCCCGGCCGCGTGTTCACCGCGCGCATGCCGCTCGACGACGCCGCCGAGGCGTACCAGGCCATGGACGAGCGCCGCGAGATCAAGGTGCTGCTGGAGGTCTGAGCCCCCTGCGGAGTGCGGAGGTGCCGAGGGGCTCCTCCGCCCCTCAGCCCTTCTTCACGGTGATCGTCCACTCCGCGGCGCCGCGCTTCACGAAGTCGGTGACCTCGTGGCCGTTCTCCGCGGCCCAGCGGGGCAGGGAGTCGGTGGCCTGGGTGCAGTCGAAGTCGATCACGAGCTCGTCCCCGGAGGGGATCTGCTGCATCGCCTGGTTGGCCTCCACGAGCGGGAAGGGGCAGACCTGGCCGTCGGTCTCGAGCAGGTGCTTCGCCATGATGTTCTCTCCTTGGTGTCGGTGGTCAGAGGTCGTTCGTGGGCGGGTCGGCTCAGCCGATCGGCGTGAGCTTCACGGGGCGGGCCGCCCCGGCGTCCGCCGCCGCGCCCTCGGCCGAGGTGAGGCCAGAGCCGGAGGTGGGGGCCGGCGTCGTGCCCTTGCCGCGGTGGTTGAGGATGAAGAGCTTGGCCGCCAGGCCGGTGCCCAGCACCATGAACACGAGGGCGGTCCAGCCCTGGAAGCTGAAGGTCGCGGTGTTCACCATCGCGTTGCCGATGGTGCAGCCGCCGGCCCACGCCGCGCCCCAGCCCATGCCGAGGCCGCCGATGATCGAGCGGACGGTGGTCTGCGCGTCGGGAACGCGGACGCGGAACTCGCCGGAGGCCTTCGCGGCGATGAACGAGCCGATCAGCAGGCCCGTCACCATCAGCACGCCCCAGTCCACGAGCTCGAGTTCGCCCGTGCCGATGAACGCGCCGATGTTCGCGGACGGGCCGGTGATGCCCAGGCCGGACTCGCGGCCGGTCGCCCAGGAGAGCGGCCACGCGAGGATCGCCAGCACGCCGATGATCGCGGCGGTGACGAACGGGTGCCACGCCTTCTCGGTGAGCACGTGCGCGAGGCCGGTCTTGGCGGCGGGCAGGCGGAAGCGGGTCATGGCCGCCTCGCGGCGCAGGTGATGACGCACGGCCAGGCCGACGCCGGCCACGAGCAGCGCCACGAACACCCACGGGGACAGCCCCGTGAGCTGCTGGAACGAACCCGTCTGCGTCTCGACGGAGCGGACGGCCTCGGTGGTGCCGGCCAGCGGGCCCTTGCGGAACGCGGTGGCGCCCACGATGTAGAAGATCAGCGCGAACCACGAGCCCACGAGGCCCTCGCCCGCGCGGTAGTACGTGCCGGTGGCACAGCCGCCCGCGAGCACGATCGAGAAGCCGAAGATCAGGCCGCCGATGATCGTGCCGAGCCACGGGAACGTCTCCGCCTCCAGGGTGATCACGCCGAGCGCGTCGAGGGCGAACACGCCCACCGACTGGACGGCCACGATCACCATGAACGCGGTGAGCCAGCGGGTGGACCGGATGGTGAACAGGTCACGGAAGGCGCCCGTGACGCAGAAGCGTCCGCGCTGGAACACGAAGCCCAGGACGAGGCCGAGGAGGAGTCCGGTGATGATCATGCCTGCCATGAGACAGTGTGCGGCCGGGCCCGCGCGCCGCGCAGGACGCGCGGGGTAACAGTCGCAGAGCTGTGCCGGGGACGGCGCGCGGCGGCGCCGTGGGCGACGCTTGACCCTCCCCTTGGGGGAACGCCCACGCTGGGATCACCTGAGAGAGAGGTCGCCCCATGAGCCCCCTGATGACCGTCGGCGAGTTCGCCCTCGCCACCGGACTGAGCGCGAAGGCGCACGCGGCCGAGCTGCGACGCCGCCGCGACCTCGAGGACCGCGCGCTCGCGCTCGCGGTCGCCGGTGTCTACGCGGCCCCGGATCCCGACGACGACGGCGGCCCCGCCCGTCCCGGCCCCGTGGCGGAGCGCACGGTCGGGCCGACGCCGTGGGCCGGCGTCGTGCAGCGGGTGGCCCTGGACGAGGCCGGTGAGGAGTCGACCACCGAGCGCGCGAACGCCGCCTTCGCGACGCTGTTCCAGGCACTCGCGGAGGCGGGGTCGGCACCCGCCGGGCCGCTGTGGACGGCGCTGCGTCCGGTGCCGGGCGCCGCCGACGTCGTGGAGACCGTCCTGGCCGTCCCGCTGAGCGGCCCGGCTCCCGCGGGTCTCAGGGTCGACGGGCACGAGGTGGTGGCCGGGACGCTGCCGCGCCGCGTGGAGCGGTACGTGGACGTGCGGGCCGACACGGGCGAGGTCGACCTGCTCGACGACGCCCCCGGCGGCGCGCTGCCCCATCCGGATCTGCTGGGGCTCATGGACGCGTTCGACATGGAGGACGCCGGTGCCGCGCCGGAGATCCGCCAGATCCTCGCGGACCCGGAGGCCGGACACATCGAGCTGGCGGTGACAGTGCGGGAGGAGGCGGGAGCGGGGCAGGGGTGAGCCGGTGCGGGGGCGGCACGGCGTGTCTGGCCGGCCGACCCTGCCGGTCCCGCGCGGACCCCCGGGGGCTCAGGGGTGCCCGGGGTGGCCCGAATGTGATGGAGTGCACGGATCCTGTCCGCGACCTGGGAAGTGACCATGGAGCAGTTCGTCACCGCCGCCAACTCGATCATGTGGAGCCTGCCCATGGTCGTCGGGCTCCTCGCCCTGGGCCTGTACTTCACGATCCGCATGGCGGCTCCCCAGGTGCGGCTGCTCAAGGACATGGTGGGCCAGCTGGTCAGGGGAGGATCGTCGTCGGCGGGGATCAGCTCGTTCCAGTCGTTCGCCATGGCCCTGGGCGGGCGCATCGGGGTCGGCAACATCGCGGGCGTCGCGGCCGCGATCTACCTGGGCGGCCCGGGCGCGCTGTTCTGGATGTGGGTGACGGCGATCCTCGGCGCCCCCGTGGCGCTCGTGGAGAGCTCGCTGGCGCAGCTCTACAAGCACAAGGTCCGCGGCGAGTACCGCGGCGGGCCCGCGTACTACATCCTCGAGGGGCTCGGCCGGAACTGGCGGTGGCTGGCGGTCGCGTACGCCGCGGCCACCGTGTTCGCGACGGTCTTCACCGGCCCGCAGATCCAGGCCAACGCCGTCACCGCCGCCACGACCGAGGCATGGGGTTGGGATCCGCTGTGGGTGGGTCTCGGGATGGCCGTGCTGTTCTGCGTGATCGTGTTCGGCGGCATGCACCGCCTGGGCCGCACGGTGGGCCTCGTGGTCCCGTTCATGGCCGGCGCGTACATCCTGGTGGGGCTGCTCGTCGTCGGGCTCATGTGGCAGCAGGTCCCCGCGATGTTCGGGCTGATCTTCTCCAGCGCGCTGGGCCTGGACTCGGTCTACGGCGGCATCCTCGGTGCCGCCGTCGCGTGGGGCGTGCGCCGTGCCGTGTACTCCACCGAGATCGGCACCGGTTCGGGCGCCCAGGCCTCGGCGGCCGCCCACGTCTCCCACCCCGTGAAGCAGGGCCTGGCCCAGGCGTTCTCCGCCTACGTGGACACCCTGTTCGTCTGCACCATGACCGGCCTGATGATCCTCGCCACGAACAGCTTCAACGTGCTGGGCCCGGACGGGGAGAGTCTGCTCGCGGAGCACGTGCCCGGCGTCGAGGAGGGCCCGGCGTGGGTCCAGATCGCCATCGACGAGGCACTGCCCGCCTTCGGCCCGTCCTTCGTGGCGATTGCCGTCTTCCTCTTCTCCTTCACCACCCTGCTCTCCTTCGCGTTCTACGCGGAGACGAATGTCGCCTACCTCATCCCGAACAAGACGGCGCAGCGCGCGGTCATCGCGATCGCCCGGCTGATGCTGGCCGGCTCCATGGTGTTCGGGTCCGTGCAGAGCTCGGCCCTCGTGTGGGCGTTCGCCGACTTCGGCGTCGGCCTCTACACGTGGGTGAACATCGTGGCACTCATCCTGCTGAGCCCCGTGGCCATCCGGCTGTTCAAGGACTACGACCGCCAGCGCCGAGCGGGCCAGGACCCCGTGCTGGATCCGGCGGCGATCGGCGTCCGCAACGCCCGCCTGTGGGAGCAGATCCACGCGGCCTACGAGCGCACCGGGGACGTGGACGAGGCCATGGACCACGTCGCGGACACCGCCCCGGACACCCGGGCCATCACCGTGGTCCCGCGCCGGGAGGGCTGAGGACCGACGACGGCGGCCCGGGGCGCCGGACGTCCGCGACGACGTCGGGCCACGGGCCAGGGCCGTCCGCGCGGCCTGAATCCCGGCAGGCTCACCCCATGGACCACAAGGAGATCCTCCATCAGGGGCTGCGCCGGCAGCGCGACGCCCTCTTCGCGAAGCTGGACGGCCTGCCCGAGCGGGAGGTCCGCCTGCCCCGCACCCCCACCGGCACCAACCTGCTGGGCCTGCTCAAGCACGCGGCCACGTGCGAGCTCGAGTACTTCGGCGAGGTCTTCGGCCGCCCCGCCGGCATCCCCCTGCCCTGGGACGCGCCGGGGGTGGGCGAGGAGAACGGCGCGGACCTGTTCGCCGCCGAGGACGAGACCCTCGAGGACGTCCTCGACTACGCGCGGCGATGCTTCGCGCACGCGGACGCGACCATCGAGGCCCTCGTCCTCGACGCGCGGGGGCGGGTCCCCTGGTGGCCCGCGCACCTGGCCGAGGTGACTCTGGCGCAGATCCTCTCCCACGTGGCCCTCGACGCGGCCCGCCATGCCGGCCACGCCGACATCCTGCGCGAGGGGATCGACGGGCAGGCCGGCCTGCGCGGCCCCGGGGACAACCTGCCCGGCTGGGACGCCGAGCGGTGGGCCGCGCACGTGCGGCGGCTCGAGGGGATCGCCCGGGGTGCGGGCCCGGTGCGCTAGCGTCCGCGGTGATGACTCCCCGCTCGCTCGCCGGTCTGGCCCTCACCGTCGCCGCCCTGATGTCCGCCTTCGTGCTGATGGCGCCGACGGCGCCGGGGCTGTTCGTCGGCGTGCTCACGGTGGGGACCTTCGGGTTCGGCCCGTTCTACGGGGAGCCCTCGCGGCAGCTCGTGGACCGGCCGTGGAGGCGGGACACGCGCTGGCGCGATCTCGCCCGCCGGGTCCGCACCGACTGGCTCTCCCGGCAGCTGGGCGCCGTCGGCTGGAACGCGGCCATCAGCCGCCGCATCACCGGCCGGGCCGACCTGCGGCGCATCCGCACCGCCGCCGTGGGCTCCCTCGTCAGCCACGCCGCCTCCGCGGGTCTGCACGCGGTGGCGGGCGTGGCGCTGGCGGCCGTCGGGCATCCGGTCTGGGGCGTGGTCGCGGTGGCCCTGGGGCTCGTGGTGCACGCCTGGCCAGCCCTGCTGCAGGTCTCCGTGCTCGGGCGCATCGACGGACTCCAGACGCAGATCCGCGGGGACCAGCTGCTCTGGTGACCGGCCGGCACCGGGCGGCCCGGCCGAGCACTTTGTGGGCCGAATCCGACGGATGAGCCCCTGAATCGGGCACGGGAGCGTCGCATTCGGCCCGCAAAGCGGTGGGGAGGGGGCAGCGGGGAGAGGGCGGCGAGGAGAGGGCGGCGGGGAGAGGGCGGCACCGCGCGCTCAGCCCTACGCTCGGACCCATGACCGAGCACACATCCGAGCACACCCCCGAGAACCCCCACGTCGTCCGCCGCGGCTCCGGCGTCCCGCTGATCGCGGTGCACGGCAACAGCGTGGACCACCGGCTGCTGCTGCCGCTCGACGACGCCCTCGCCGAGGCCGGGGAGGTCGAGCGGATCTACGTGGACCTGCCGGGCTTCGGCCGGACCTCGGCCCTCCAGGACGACGGCGGCCTCCCCGAGCTCGCCGCCTGGCTCGTGGACTGGATCCGCGCGGAGGTCGGCGAGCGGCCGTTCGCGGTGCTCGGCAACTCCCTCGGCGGCCTGCTCGCCCGGCACGTGGCGGCCGAGTTCGGCGCGCAGGTGTTGGGGCTGGGGCTGCTCGCGCCCGTCGTCGACCCGGACGAGGACCGGCGCACCCGCACCGACCTGGTGGTGCGCGAGCGCGACGACGCCTTCATGTCTACCCTCGACCCCGACGACGCCGCCCCGTTCCTCGAGATGTCCCCGCGGCTGACGCGGGACACGTGGGAGCGGTTCCGCGAGCACGCGCTGCCGGGCGTCCGCGCCGTGGACGAGGAGGCGCTGAAGCGCCTGTCCGCGCGCTACGTCCTGGACGCCGTGCCGGAGGAGGCCGCGCCGCCGTTCGAGGGGCCCGCCCTGATCCTCACCGGCCGGGAGGACCACCTCGTCGGCTACCGGGACCAGGCCGCGCTCCTGGAGCATTACCCGCGCGCCACCTACGCGGCGCTCGACGCCGCCGGCCACAACGTGCACCTGGACCAGCCGGAGGTCGCCGAGGCGCTCGTCCGCGCGTGGGCGGTGCAGGTGGGCCGCGCGGCGTCGGACTGAGGCGGGGTCAGGGGGAGGGACGGGCCTCCACCCGGGCCTCCGCCTCGGCGCCCGCCCCCACCCCGACGCCGGCCCGCGCCAGCAGGCCGTCGGCCACCCGCAGCAGGGCGGCGACCGCCACGAAGAACACGAGGATCGCCACCACGTAGACGGCGACGCCGTCGTAGCCCAGCCGCGGGACGTCCAGGATCGTGTACGGGTACCAGTCCAGCCACGGCCCGCGCAGCAGCGTGAACGCCAGCCAGGCGAGCGGGATGAGCGTGGACAACCACACCACCCGCCACGTGATCTGCCGCCGCGGCCCGAAGACCGCCCACAGCACCGGGGTGAGGATCGGCGTGACGATGTGCTGCAGGGTGTCGTTGAACCGCTCGACGGCGGTCATCGGGTCGGCGTCCCGCAGCAGCACGTTGAACACCACGCCCGTGATCACGATGCACACCACCCCCGTCACCCGCAGCACCCGGAACAGCGTGCCCGGCCGGTGCAGGCGCAGCGCCAGCAGCAGGGACGTCAGCCCCACCAGGAAGTTCGAGAGGAACGTGAAGTACGTGGGCTGGTTGAGCATGTGCTCCCAGCCGCCCTCGAGCACGCCCGCGTAGCCCGCGTCGGCCGGCAGGTCCGAGGACTTCCACGAGCCGATCCACAGTGAGAGCAGGTTGCCGCCCAGGGACAGGGCCGCGGCGACGGCGAAGGCAGGCCGCGCCGTCGTCGTCCAGCGGCCGGAGGGGGTGGGGAGGGTCATGCGCCCATCCTGCCGGAGCGCGACGCCGCCCCCGGTGCACTGGCCGAGCCGCTCGGGCCGGCGGGCGTGTCCCGGCCGGCGGTCCGGACCCTACGCTCGGCACCATGATCCGGACCCCCTGGACCCGCACCCCCGCCGGCGCGAGGCGCGCGCGCCGCCCCCGACAGTTCCGCCGCGTGACGACGACCGGGCCCGCCGCCGTGGACGTGGCCTGGGCCCGCTACGCCGACCTGCGCCTGTGGCCGCGGTGGGCTCCGCAGATCCGCGCCGTGGAGGCGCCACGGCGCCGGCTGCGGGCCGGGCTTCGCGGCGTGGTCCACGCGCCCCTGGGGCTGCGCGTCCCGTTCGTGGTCGAGGAGGTCGACGACGACGCCCGCACCTGGCGGTGGACGGTGCGGGTGGCCGGGACGGCGGTCTCCATGACGCACGACCTCACCGCCACCCCCCGCGGCACCCGGGCGGGGCTGACGGTCCACGGGCCCGCCGTCGTCGCCCTGGCCTACCGACTGCCGGCCCGCGTGGCGCTGCGGCGGCTGTGCCGGGCGCACCTCTGAGGGCGGACCGCCGGGCCGGGCCTGTGGCCAGGGGCCCCGCCCGCCTCACACCGCCGCGGCGTCGGTCCGCAGCTCGACGCGCGGCCAGTCGGCGAGGTCGGCGAGCATCTGCCGGTCGTGGGTCACCACGACGACGGCCTGCTCCGTGACCTGCAGGGCCTCGGTCATCTCGTCCACGAGCGCGGGGGAGAGGTGGTTCGTCGGCTCGTCCAGCAGCAGCACGTGGGGGCGCTCGATGAGCACCATCGCCAGGTGCAGACGGGCCTGCTGCCCCTGGGACAGGCGTCCGACCGGGGTGTCCGCGGCCTCGGCGGTGAGCAGCCCGAGCGAGGGCAGCGTGGGGGCCGGCAGGGGACGGCCCAGGTCGTCGACGCCGGCCTCGTCCGCGCCGACGCGGCGCACGTGCTCCTCGAACACGGCGGCGGCGGTGCGCTCCTCGTCCCACGCGGGGGTCTCCTGCGCCACGAGGCGCACGCGCACGTCGGCGCCCACGGTCACCAAGCCGCTCGTGGGCTCCAGGTCCCCGGCGAGCACGCGCAGCAGCGTGGACTTCCCGGCCCCGTTCGGGCCCGTCACCAGCACGCGGCCGCCCGGCACGAGGGCCGCGCCCATCGGCTGCTCGAGCCGCCCGGCCACGCGCACGGCGTCCGCGGTGAGCAGGACGTCG
>NZ_JXSP01000087.1:0-1154 GCF_000946635.1 Micrococcus sp. MS-ASIII-49 | reverse complement strand
GCCGTGCCCGGCCCGCCCGCCGTGCCCGCCGCCGCGTCCGCGCCGTCCCGCGGGTCGCCGTCGGGCATGTCCGCGAACGGCCAGTCCAGGCGCAGGGGCGGCTCGGGCACGGTGATCCGGTGCGCCTCCAGCTCGTCGAAGCGCCGGTTGAACATCTGCACGATCCCCGCCGACCGGCTCGAGCGCTGGTGCTTGCCGGTGCCCTTCGGGGGCCGCCACGAGCCCTGCATCTGCTCCCGCGCGTCCTCCACGGCCAGCTCCAGCCGCTCGCGCTCGGCGTTCTGCTCGGCGTACTCCTGCTCCCAGGCGGCCCGGGCGCGGCGGCGCCCCTTCGCCCAGCCGGCGTACCCGCCGGAGTACCGCCGCGGCCGCCCGTCCTGGCTGGGATCCAGGTCCACGATGTCGGTGCACACGGCGCGCAGCAGGGCGCGGTCGTGGCTGACGACGGCGACCCCGCCCGGGTGCTCCACCAGCCGGCGGGTGAGGAAGTCCAGGGCGACGTCGTCCAGGTGGTTGGTCGGCTCGTCCAGCAGCAGCAGGTCCGGCCGGGAGCCGAGGGTGACGGCCAGGCGCACCCGGTGGCGCTGGCCGACCGAGAGCGATGTGAGGGGGCGCTCGCGGTCCGTGCACGCGTGCAGCCCCTCGAGGTCCATGTCCACGCGCCGGCCGGCGTCCCAGGCGTCGTAGAGGTGGGCCCGCTCCAGCGCGGTGGAGTACCGGTGTCCGGCGCCGGCGTCGTCGGGGGCCTCGGCCAGGGCGGCCGCGGCGGCGTCCAGGGCCTCGAGTGCGGCGTGCGGGCCCGTGAGGGCGTCGCGGACCAGGTCGCCCACCGTGCGGGAGCGCCCGTCGGCCCGCGCCCGCAGCGCCTGCGGGACGAACGCGAGCGTGCCCGCCCGCGTCACGCGGCCGACGTCGGGCGTGATCCGGCCCGTGAGCACGTGGAGCAGCGTGGTCTTGCCGCGCCCGTTCTCACCCACGATCCCGAGCCGCGAGCCGGCGTTGATCCGCACCGTGGCGTCCGTGAGCACGCGGTGCCCGCCGAGCGAGACGGTCAGGTGCTCGCCGCGCAGGTGGGCGGCGGGCCCGGCGGGCAGGGCGGGGGAGGGAGGGCCGGAGGTCATGTCCGCCAGTCTAGGTGTAAGAGGTCATGACGT
>NZ_JXSP01000086.1:0-3006 GCF_000946635.1 Micrococcus sp. MS-ASIII-49 | reverse complement strand
ACCTCATGACCCACAACATCTAGGGAGGGGGCGCGCTGCCGCGTCCGGGGTCGGGACTACGCTCGGGGCCATGTCCGCCGCCCCGCCGCCGCCCGCCTTCGGCACCGTCCTGCACCACCGCGCCCACGGGATGGCCCCGGGGGAGTCCATCTCCCCGCCGCTGGTCCACGCGAGCGCGTTCCACCTGCCCGGCGCGGACCCGGACGGCGCCCCCACCGCCCCCGGCGCGGACGTGCCTTTCCAGTACGCGCGCTGGGCCACGCCCACCTGGTCCGCGCTCGAGGCCGCCCTGGGCGCGCTGGAGGACGCCGACGTCGCCGTGGTCCCCTCCGGCATGGCCGCGATCGCCGCCGTCCTGCTGCCCCTGCTGCACCCGGGGGACCGCGCCCTCCTGCCCGCGGACGGCTACGGGCCCACCCGCGCCCTCGCCGCCGAGCACCTCACGCCCCGAGGCGTGCACGTGGACCTGGTCGCCACCCAGGGGCTCGCCCATGCGGACCTGAGCGGCTACGACCTGGTGCTCGTGGAGACCCCCTCCAACCCGGGGCTGCGCGTGGCGGACCTGGCGGACGTCGCCGCCCGCGCCCACGCGAACGGCCGCCGGGACGGCGCGGGGGCCCTCGTGGTGGTGGACAACACGCTGCTGACCCCCCTGGGGCAGCGCCCGCTGGAGCTGGGGGCGGACGTGGTCGTGGCCTCGGACACGAAGGCCGTCAACGGGCACACGGACGCCCTCGGCGGGCACGTGGCCAGCCGGGACCCGCAGGTGATGGCGCGGGTGCGCGGCTGGCGGACCCTGGCCGGCGGGATCCTGGGCACCCACGAGGCCTGGCTCATCCACCGCGGTCTGGAGACCCTCGAGGTCCGCTTCGCCCGCATGTGCGCGTCGGCGCTCGCGGTCGCCGAGCTCGCGACCGGGCACCCGGCCGTGCACGCGGTGGCCTACCCGGGGCTGCCGGACCACCCGGACGCGGCGATCGTCGCGCGCCAGATGACGGCGGCGGGCGGCGTCGTCGGGCTGGAGTTCGCGGACGCGGCCGCGGCGGAGCGGTTCATCGGGGCGGCCGCGTACGTGGTGGCGCAGACGAGCTTCGGCGGCACCCACACCGCGGCGGAGCGCCGCGCCCGCTGGGGCGACGACGTCCCGGCCGGCTTCGTGCGCCTGTCCGTGGGCGTCGAGCCGACGGCGGAGCTGCTCGCCGATCTCACCCGGGCGCTGGACGCCGCGGCCGAACCCGCCTGAGCCCGGCCCTGCCCGCCTGAGCCGGGCCCGGCTACGCTCGCGAATCAGTCCCCGCCGCCCCGCCCCAGGAGACCCGCCCCCATGCAGCTCGACCTGATCGTGGAGAACGCCCGCCTCCTCACCGGCGACCCCGCCCGCCCGTCGGCCTCGCGGCTGGGGGTGTGGCGGGGCATCGTCGCCGGGGTGGACGAGGAGCTGGACGGCCTCGCAGCACGCGAACGCCTCGACGCGCGGAGGCGCACCGTCCTCGCCGGGTTCAACGACGCCCACGCGCACAGCGTCTGGTTCGGCCAGTCCCGGCTGGACGTGGACCTCGAGGGTGCGCGCACCGCGGAGGAGGTCCACCGCCGGGTCCGCGCCCGCGCCGCCGAGCTCGACCCCGGCGCCTGGGTGACGTGCACCGGCTTCGACCCCGGCCACCTCACCGGCCCCCAGCCGGACCGGGACAGCCTCGACGCCGCCGCCTCCGGGCGCCCCGTGCTCATCCGCCACAACACGGGCCACGCCGTCACGGTGTCCGGGGCGGTGCTGGTCCTGGCCGGCGTGGGGGAGCAGGTGCTGCAGCAGCCCGAGGGCGGGCGGATCCTCACGGACGCCGCCGGCCGCCCCACCGGCCTGTTGGAGGAGACCGCCATGAGCCTGGTGACCCGGCTGCTGCAGCCGGAGTCCCACGAGCACATCGGCGCGTGCCTGGCGCGGGCCTCGCAGGAGTACGCGGCCGAGGGCATCACCTCGGTGACGGATGCGGGGGTGGCCGGCGGGTGGATCGGGCACAGCCCGCTCGAGTTCGGCGCGTATCAGCGCGCCCGGGACGCGGGGCTGCTGCGCACCCGCTTCCAGACGATGGTCACCCTGGACGCGCTGCACTCGGTGGACGGCCATCCCGACGACGGCACGCACCTCACCCTCGACGCCGGCGTACGCACGGGGGTGGGCGACGAGTGGCTGCAGATCGGGCCGGCGAAGGTGTTCACGGACGGGTCGATGCTCGGGCAGACCGCCGCGATGACCGAGGACTACTGCGGGCACGGCCACGGCCGCGGCTACCTGCAGCAGGACGCGGGGGAGATGCGCCGGGCGTGCCTCGGTGCGGCGGCCGCCGGCTGGGCCCTGGCCCTGCACGCGATCGGCGACGCCGCCCTCGACTTCGCCCTCGACGTGATCGCCGAGGCGCGGGGCCGGTTCGGGCGGCCCGTGATGCCGCACCGCGTGGAGCACGGCGGGGTGGTCCGCGACGACCAGGTGGCCCGCATGGCCGAGCTGGAGGTCGTGATGGCCACCCAGCCGAACTTCATCGGTGCGTTCGGCGGGTCGGTGCGGGAGCGGATCGGGCCGGAGCGGGCCGCGCTCTCGTACCCGGCCGGCCGGCTGCTGCGCGCGGGCCTGGTGCTGCCCGGCAGCTCGGACCGCCCCGTGGCCGGCGGCCGCCCGCTGGAGGTCATCCAGGACTTCGTGCTGCGCCGCACCGAGACCGGCGAGCAGTACGGCCCCGACGCGGAGCGGCTCACGGTGGCCGAAGCCCTGCACGCCTACACGGTCGGCTCCGCGGAGGCGACCGGCTGGGGCGGCCGCAAGGGACGGCTCGTCGCAGGCCAGCTCGCGGACTTCACGGTGCTCAGCGAGGACCCGCGCGCGGTGCCGAGCGACCAGATCGCGGCGATCGACGTCGTCGCCACCGCCGTGGGCGGGGAGTTCGTGCACGGCGGGCTGTGACGCCCGGCCCCGGCCCCGGCGCCCCGCGACGAGCCCTGCGATATGGCCCC
>NZ_JXSP01000085.1:0-15728 GCF_000946635.1 Micrococcus sp. MS-ASIII-49 | reverse complement strand
GGGCCATATCGCAGGGCTCGTCATCCGGGGGAGCGGGCGGGGCGCGTCCGGTGACCCGGGGATCAGCCGTGGCGCCGCCGGGGGGCTGCTCCCTACGCTCGGAGGACGGCGCGCAGACCGCGCGTCGCCCCGAGACCGTGAGGAGCACCCCGTGGCGCACGACGACGCGAACACCACCACCACCGACCAGCTCACCCTGCAGGACCCCACGAAGCGCTACCCCGTGATCAGCCCGCCGGAGCAGTCGCTGCCCGGCACCGGCCTGGACGCGGAGATGACGCCGAAGGCCGACCTGGGTGAGAAGTCCTACCGCGGCACCGGCCGTCTCGAGGGCCGCAAGGCGCTCATCACCGGCGGCGACTCCGGCATCGGCGCGGCCACCGCGATCGCGTTCGCTCGCGAGGGCGCCGACGTCGTGATCACCTACCTGCCCGAGGAGGAGAAGGACGCCCAGCACGTCCTCGAGGTCCTGCAGGCGGAGGGGCGCACCGCCGCTGGGATCCCCGGCGACCTGCGCGACAAGACGTTCTGCGCCGACCTCGTGGCCCAGGCGGTCGAGAAGCTCGGCGGGCTGGACGTGCTGGTGAACAACGGCGGCAAGCAGGTGGCGCAGGACTCGATCGAGGACATCGACGACGAGCAGCTCGAGGCCACCTTCGACATCAACATCCTGGCCCAGTTCCGCCTGGTCAAGGCCGCCCTGCCGCACCTGAAGCCGGGCTCCACGATCATCAACACCACCTCCGTGGTCGCCTACATGGCCCCGGAGCAGCTGGTGGACTACTCCGCCACGAAGGCCGCCATCAACACCTTCACGAAGGCCCTGGGCCAGCAGCTGGCCCCGAAGGGCATCCGCGTGAACGCCGTGGCGCCCGGTCCGATCTGGACCCCGCTGCAGCCCTCCGGCGGCCAGAAGTCGGAGGACCTGCCGGAGTTCGGCCAGTCCACCCCGCTGGGCCGCGCCGGGCAGCCCACCGAGCTGGCCCCGGCCTACGTGTTCCTGGCCTCGCCGGAGTCCTCCTATGTGGTGGGCGCGACCATCCCGGTGACCGGCGGCATGCCCACCCCGTGACCGGAGTCGGGCGTTCCTGTCCCTGGGCGGTCACACCACCAGGGACAGGAACGCGCCGAGCGCGAAGCCGACCACGGTGAGCAGCCCGGCCTTCTCCCCGCCCTTCTCTCGGGCCTCGGGGATCATCGTGTCGATCAGCATGACCAGCAGGGCGCCGGCCGCGAACCCCTGGATGCCGCCGGTCAGGGTGGGGGAGGCGACGTCGGCGATCAGCCCGCCGCCCCACGTCGCCAGAGCGCAGACCACCGCCACGAGCGACCACTGGACCAGCAGGTGGCGCCGCGTCTTGCCGCCGTCGAGGGAGTCGGCCGTGGCGGCGATGGACTCGGGCAGGTTGGACATGAAGATCGCCACGAGCAGCGCAAGGGAGACGCCCTCGCCCGCGGCCAGCCCGATGCCCAGCACGAGCTGCTCCGGGATGCCGTCCAGCAGCGCGCCCACGGTCAGCGCCGCGCCCGAGGACGAGCCGCCGGACCTCGCGGCGGAGCGCTCCACCGCACGGTCGCCGAGGAAGTAGGCGGCCGCGCCGAGCGTCAGCCCGATGCCGACGGCGGCAGGTCCGGCCGCCTGCACGCCCGCCTCCGCGAGCTCGAAGGACACGGACGCGATCAGGGCGCCGGCGCCGAAGGCGAGCACGAGTCCGATCGTGCCCATGTGCCAGCGGCGCAGGGTCGCCAGGACGGCGCCCACGAGCAGGGAGGACGCGGCGACCGCGCCCCACATCAGGGTCATCACGGCAGCCAGGCTACGCGCTGACCGGGGGCGACGCCGGGCCGCCGCCTCAGCTCACCGCACGACCTCGTCCGCCTCGCCCGTGAGCCCGAGCTTCTCGGCCACGTAGTCCACGTCCTTGTCTCCGCGGCCGGAGAGGTTGACCAGGATCCGCGCGTCCCGGCCCATCTGCGGGGCGAGGCGGATCGCGTGCGCCACGGCGTGCGCGGACTCGAGCGCGGGGATGACGCCCTCGAGCCGCGTGAGCCGCTGGAACGCGTCGAGCACGGCCGCGTCGTCCTCGGCCACGTACCGGACGCGGCCGACGCTCGCGAAGTGGGCGTGCTGTGGACCGACGCCCGGGTAGTCCAGGCCCGAGGCGATCGAGTGCACGGGATCCGGGGTGCCGTCGTCGTCGGCGAGGACGAGGGTGGCCATGCCGTGGAGGACGCCGTCGCGGCCCTGGGTCATGGTCATCGCGTGCTCGCCCTTGGTCGCGGAGCGGCCGCCGGGCTCGACGCCCACGAGCGCGACGTCGGCGTCGTCGAGGAACGCGGTGAACGCGCCCATCGCGTTGGAGCCGCCGCCCACCGCGGCGACGACGGCGCTGGGCAGCGCCCCGAACCGCTCCTGGAACTGGGCGCGGGCCTCGCGGCCGACCACGGACTGGAAGTCGCGGATCATCGTGGGGAACGGGTGCGGGCCCACCACGGAGCCGATCGCGAACAGGTACTTCTCCGGGTTCGCCGCGTACACCTCGAACGCCGAGTCCACGGCCTCCTTCAGGGAGCGGCCCTCGCGCTCCACCGAGACGACCTTCGTGCCGAGCAGGCGCATGCGCACCACGTTGGGGTGCTGCTTGGCCACGTCGATCGCGCCCATGTGGATCTCGCAGTCGAGGCCGACCATCGCGGCCGCCGTCGCCAGGGCCACGCCGTGCTGGCCGGCGCCGGTCTCCGCGATCAGGCTGCGCTTGCCCATGCGCTTGGCGAGCAGCGCCTCGCCGATCGTGTGGTTGATCTTGTGGGCGCCCGTGTGGTTCAGGTCCTCGCGCTTGAGCACGATCCGTGCGCCGCCGAGCTCGTCGGAGAGGCGGTCCAGCGGGGTCAGGGGGGAGGGGCGCCCGACGGCGTCGCGCAGCAGGCGTCGGTATTCGGCGTAGAACTCGGGGTCCTGGCGCGCCTCGGCGTACGCGCGGGCGACCTCGGCCATGGGGCCGGCCAGCTGCGGGGGCAGGTGGGCGCCGCCGTACTGGCCGAACATGCCGTCCGCGGAGACGTCCAGGTCCGGGGTGGTGACGAGGTCGCAGGCCTCGGCGAGGGTGCGGGGCTCGGGGGCGCCTCTCAGGGCGTTGTCCTCGGGGTTGCGGTGGGTCATCGGGGGTCCTCCTGGGATGGGGCCCGCCGGAGCCGCTCATGACCGAGCCGCCCGGCAGGCGAGCGGCTCGTCGTGTCAGATGCGCATGACCGGGGCCGCCCTCAGGCGGTCCACCACTGCTGCGCGCGCATCTGCATGGGGCCAGCGTACTGCACATCGGGCGGCGTGGGTCTCACCATGTGATTGCAAATCTCAGAATATGGACATCGCTCCCCGTCTCAGTGAATCGCGATTCACCCTGGATCCATGACCATCACCGCCGTCGACACCCCGTCCCCGACCGCCGAGGCCGCCGCTGTGCTCGCCGCCACTCCGGGCATGCGGTACGCCGAGTTCCTCACCGCCGCCCCCGCAGTGCCCGGCATCGTGGCCGTGGTGGCCGAGGAGTCAGCCCGTGCCGCCCTGGGCCTCACCCCCGCCGCCGGTGATGTCCTCGCCGTCGACGTGGCCGACGAGAGCCTGCAGCGCCGCGAGGTGCGCGCCGCCTTCCAGTCCGGTCGTACCGGCGTCTCACCGCTGCGCCAGGCGTTCGCCGCCCTGCTGGCGGGCGAGCTCGGCCTGGATGTGGAGCGCACCAGCCCGGGTGCGGCGGGGGTGGGCTTCGCCCTCACCCCGGAGTCCGAGGAGACGCTCACGGCGTGGATGCGGGAGCACCTGACGCTGCGCGCCTGGGTCGCCCAGGACGCCTCCGCCCTCGAGGGGGTCGCCCGAGAGGTGGCCGCCGATCTCGCCCCGGCCCTGCAGCCGGGCGCTCTGGAGGCCCCTGTGGCGCAGCGGGTCGCGGCCATGAGGGCCTCCGCCCGCCGTTCCGCCACGCTCTGAGCCGGCCGGGCGCCGGAGGCGACGCCCTCGTCCGTGGCGCTCGGTCTCGTCGTGCCGGGAGATCACCCCGAGTCCGCTGACAGGATGGGTGCATGAAGCACGAGATCGTCCTCACCCGCGGGGACCTCACCCTGCGCCCCCTCTCACCCACCGACGGCCCCGCCCTGCGCGAGCTCGTCGACGCGGTCATGTGGGCGGGGAACAGCGCGCCTCTGCCGGTGGACGGTGCGGCCATGTCCGCGCACCTCGCCGAGCTGATCGAGCGGGAGGGCACCTTCGCGTTCGCCGTCGAGCAGGGCGGGGAGCTGGTGGGGCGCACGAGCCTCTATGACCTGGTGCCGGGGCTGCGGGTGGAGGTGGGGCACACGGTCTACGCCCGTCGGGTGTGGGGCACCTCCGTGAACCCCGGCTGCAAGCTGCTGTTGTTCGGGCACGCGTTCGAGGAATGGACGCTGGAGCGGGTGGCCCTGCGCTGCGACCACCGCAACGCCCGTTCGCACGCCGCCATCGCCCGTCTGGGGGCGACGTTCGAGGGCACTCTGCGCCGCTTCCGTCCGGCGGCGGACGGCACGATCGCCGACGTCGACTACTTCAGCGTGGTGCGCGAGGAGTGGCCCGCGGTGCGCGCCGGGCTCGAGGCGCGCCTGGCCGCCTAGGGGTGTAGAACGGGGGGATGCCACCCGCATCCTCTGCCCCGTCCGCAGAGCGCGGACGCTCCCGCCCCCGCCCGGCCGACGTCGCCGCCCGCCCGGACGCCCCCTCCCCGCGGGCGACCGCCCTGCTGTTCGCTCTCGCGGTGGCCGCCGGCTCCGTGATGCCGCTGCAGGGCCGCATCAACTCCCGCCTCGCCCACCTGACGGGCGACCCCGTCCTCGCCGCGCTGTGCTCCTTCGCGGCGGGCCTGGTCGTCATGGTGCTCGTGAGCGTGCTGACGCCGCGGGGCCGCCGGGGCCTGGCCCGCATCCGCCCGGCCCTGGCCGCGGGGTCCGTGCGCCCGTGGTACGCGGTGGCGGGCGTGATCGGCGGGCTCCTGGTGCTCACCCAGTCCGCGACGATCGGCCCCCTCGGCGTGGCCGTGTTCACGGTCGCCGTGGTCACCGGGCAGGTGGTCGGCGGAATGGTCGTGGACCGGTTCGGGCTCAGCCCCGCCGGGGTGCAGCGCCTGACGCCGCGGCGCCTCACGGGGGCGGCGCTCGCCCTGGCCGCGGTCGCCCTCGTGGTGTGGCCCTCGCTCGGCGAGGCCGGCGGCGGGCCCGGCTGGGCGCTGCTGGCCCTGCTGCCCCTGCTGACCGGTCTGGCCACCGCCGGGCAGCAGGTGTTCAACGCCCGTCAGACCACGGCCTACGGCACCGCCATCCCGGCGACCCTGGTCAACTTCACTGCCGGCGTCCTCTTCCTCGGGGTCGTGTGGGGCGGGATCGCCCTGGCCTCCGGCCACGGCATGCCCGCGCTGCCGCACGACTGGCGGCTCTACCTCGGCGGCCCGCTGGGGTGCGTGTTCATCGGGGTGGGCGCCATGGTCGTCCCGCGCCTGGGCGTCTTCGCCGCCACCCTCGGCCTGGTCTCGGGCAACCTCCTGGGCTCCCTCGTGGTGGACCTGGTGGCCCCCACCGACGGATCCACGGTCACCACGACGACGGTGCTGGGCACCCTGGGCGCCCTCGCCGCCGTCATGCTCGCGTCCTGGCCGGCGCGGCGCCGGTAGCGTCGCCCGCGGCGGCAGGCCGCCGTCACCGCGCGGGACTCAGGCGCGGGCCACGGTCCCCCGCCGCCCGTGCCGGCGTCCGTGCATCACGAAGTAGTACCCGGCGGCGATCACCAGCACGCCCGCCAGGGCCGCGTACATGGCGCCGTAGCCGGCGGAGGCCACGAGCCCGCCGAGGAGCACGGGGCCCAGGCCCAGCCCCACGTCCGCGAAGAGCATGAGGGTGGAGATGCCGGCGCCGAGCTGGTGGGAGGGCACCGCGTTCACGGCGATCGCCTGGGCCGCGGGCATGAGCGTGCCGTAGCCGAGGCCGCTCAGCGCCCCGGCCAGCACCACCTGCCAGTCGCGCGTGGCGAAGGCCAGCACCAGGAGCGCGGCCGTGAAGCAGAGGAGCGCGGGGTAGACGACGGCGTCGTCCCCCCGGCGGTCCTGCAGGGTGCCCAGGGTGAGGCGCATGACGAGCATCGCCGCGGCGTAGGCCAGGAAGAAGAGGCCGGCGCCGGCCGTGAGCCCGCGCTCCACCGAGTAGGCGTTCAGGTAGGTGAGGATCCCGGCGTAGCTCAGGCCCACCAGCAGCATGAAGCCGCTGATCGGCAGCACCGCCGGGTGCAGCACGGAGCGCAGGCGGAAGCCCACCGCGGGGGCGGGGTGCTCCAGGGGGACCTCGCCGGCGGCGCGCTCGCCGTCGACGTCCGCCGCGGCGGGCGCCTCGCGCACCAGCAGGCCCAGCACGAGGCTGACCACCGTGATCCCCAGAGTCGCCCGGAACAGCCACGCGTAGCCGATGGAGCCGGCGAGGAAGAGTCCCAGGGCGGGGCCGATCGCGGTGGCCAGGGTGGTGCCCAGCGCGAGGTGGCCGGTGGCCTCCGCGCGTCGCCCGTCGGGGATGGCCGCCTGGGCCAGGGCCATGACGGCGGTGCTGGCGAAGGCGTAGCTGGCGCCGTGGAGCATGCGCACCGCCACCAGGGCCGGCAGCGAGGAGGCGACGAGGTAGAGCGTGCAGGACAGCGCGACGGCGACCAGGGCCACCACCAGGACGCGGCGCTTGCCGAAGCGGTCCACCACGTGGCCGGTGACCACGCGGCTGAGGGTGGCGCCGATGACGAAGGCGCTCGAGGCCAGCCCCGCCCCGGCGTCCGAGGCGGCGAACTGCCGGACCGCGTACACAGCCATGGTGGTGACGAGGGCGTAGAACGCGAGGAACTGGAGGAAGGAGACCACCCAGGCGAGGACGAAGGTGGGGGAGGCGATGCGTTCCTGCTCGGCGATTTGCATGATGCAAAAGGTAGCATCGTTTGCATGATGCAATCATCTGAGGGGGCGTGGCCCGACCCGGTCGAAGGGATCATGTACGAGCACATGCTCCTGCTGCGGGTGGCCACGCAGGGGGTGGCACCCTACGGCCGGTCGAGTGCGCTGGAGCGCAGCGCCACCGTGCTGCTCGCCCGCCTGGACGCAGGCGGGGCCATGAGCGTCGGCGAGCTGGCCGAGGCCTTCGACCTCGACGTCTCCACCGTCCACCGGCAGGTGGCCGCCGCCATGAAGGCCGGCCTCGTCGAGCGGGTGGCGGACCCCGACGGCGGCTCCGCCCGGCTGCACCGCCCCACGGAGGAGGGGCGCGCCCGCCTCGCCGCGGAGCTGAGCTCCCGCGCGGACAACGTGGCGCAGATCGTCGCCTCCTGGCCCGCCGAAGACGTCGTCGAGTTCAGCAGGCTCCTGCGGCGTTTCAACGAGGGGGCGGAGGAGCGCCGGGGCCACCCGTGGCCCCGGCCGCAGACGGGCCCCGGTGCGGAGGACCCCCGGCCCTGAGCGCCGCGCCCGCCCTCAGGCGCGACGGATGCGGGCGGCCAGCGCGGCCGATTCCGCCGGGTCCAGCACGGCCGCCGGATGCGGCCCCGCCGCGGCGAGGCGCTCCGTGCAGCCGGCCTCTCCCAGCGGCGCCCCCGCGGCCAGCACGACGTTGCCCCAGTCCAGGCGCTCCAGCATCCCCTGGTCCGCGAGCGTCCACGGGCCGGGCACCCCGGCCTCGGCGGCCGCCTCCTCGAGGGCGCCCAGCTCGGCGCCCAGGAAGTGCAGGCCGGCGTCGTCGCCGATGTTCACCAGCAGCACCCCACCCGCCGTCAGCAGCTCGAGCAGCTCCCCGTAGAACACGGCGCCGCGCAGGTGCTCGGCGCCCTCCTCGCCGGTGCCGATGTCCAGCACGACGGCGTCGAACCGCTCCCCGTCCAGCGCGAGGTCGACGGCGGCCAGGCGCGCGTCCGCGACCACGGAGACGAGGTCCGTGCCCGCCGGCAGGGGCAGCTCAGCGAGCACGAAGGACACGAGCTCCCGGTCCAGGTCGACCACCGTCTGCTCCGAGCCGGGTCGGGTCGCCTGGAGGTAGCGCGGCAGGGTCAGCGCGCCCGCGCCGAGGTGCAGGACCCGCACCGGCGCGCCCGTCGGGGAGGCTACGTCGAGCACGTGGGCCATGCGGCGCAGGTACTCGTAGCGGATGCGAGCGGGGTCGGCCAGGTCCACGTGGGACTGGACAGCCCCGCCGATCTCCAGGACGAACCCGCCGAACTCGTCGGGGGCGATGCGGGCGTCCACGCCCGACGTGGACAGGTGGACGGTGCGGCCGGAGGGGGAGGGCTGGGCGGGCATGCCCCCCAGCATCCCACCCCTCAGTACGCTGGACGGATGAGTCAGAACGTCCTCACCGTCGACGGCGCCGACTGGTGCCGCGACTGCCTGCGCACCCGGCGCCAGAAGGACATCCCCGTGGTCGTGTTCCCCGACGGCGACCACCAGGTGGAGCCGACCAACGAGGAGACCGCGGCCAAGCTCACCGCGCTGGGCCTGATCTGAGATCGGGGGCCGCTCCCCGAGCGAGCCCCGCCGACCCTCTCGGCGGGTGCGCATCGGGGTCTACGCTCTCCCCATGGAGCACATCGACGAGACCGCCCTGCCCGCCCCCGAGGACCGCGTCGTGTCCGCGACCCACCACGTCGACGCCCCGGCCGGCGTCGTCTTCGAGCTGATCGCGGACCCCTCCCGCCAGCCCGAGTGGGACGGCAACGACAACCTGGCCGAGGCCGCCCCCGGGCAGCGGGTGACCGCCGTCGGGGACGTGTTCGTGATGACCCTGCAGAAGGGCGTGGACCGCGCGAACCACGTGGTCGAGTTCGAGGAGGGCCGCCGCATCGCCTGGAAGCCCTCCGAGGTCGGCGGGGAGCCGTTCGGCCAGCTGTGGCGGTGGGAGGTCGAGGGCGACGACGAGGGCGGCTGCCGCGTCACCCACACCTACGACTGGACCGCCCTGACCGACCCGAAGCGCATCCAGAAGGCGCTGCGGACCGGAGAAGAGCAGCTCCGCGCGTCGATCGACCGGCTCGCGGACCTCGCCGAGCGTCAGGACTGAGGGCAGGCGACGCCCGCCGCCGTCACGCCGCCCCGCGCCGCCGTCAGCGGTTGAGTCGCTCGCCGGTGTCGGCGTGGAACAGGTGCACGCGCTCCGGGTCCGGGACCACGTGCACCACGGACCCCTTCTCCGGCGCCGTGTAGCCCACCGTCCGCAGGGTGATGAGCCGCTCCTCGCCGCCGATCGTCGCGTGACCGTACACGTACGCGTCCGCGCCGAGCTCCTCCACGGTGTCCACCTCCACGGGCAGGCCGGCGGCGTCGTCGCTGATCACCAGGTTCTCGGGGCGCACGCCGAGGTCCACCGTCGTGCCGGCGTCGGCCAGATCCTCCCGCGGCACGGGGATGACCGTCTCGCCCCAGTGCACGCCCTCGTGCGTGGCGGGCATGCGGAAGATGTTCATGGCGGGGGAGCCGATGAACCCGGCGACGAACACGTTCATCGGGCGCTCGTAGAGGTTGCGCGGCGTGTCCACCTGCTGGAGGCGGCCCTCCTTGAGGACCGCCACCCGGTCGCCCATGGTCATGGCCTCGGTCTGGTCATGGGTCACGTACACGGTGGTGGTGCCCAGGCGACGGGTCAGGTTGGCGATCTGGGCGCGGGTCTGCACGCGCAGCTTTGCGTCCAGGTTGGAGAGCGGCTCGTCCATGAGGAACACCTGCGGGTCGCGCACGATCGCCCGGCCCATGGCCACGCGCTGACGCTGGCCCCCGGAGAGGGCCTTCGGCTTGCGGTCCAGGTACTCGGTCAGGTCCAGCAGCTTTGCGGCGTCCTCGACGCGGCGGCGCCGCTCGTCCGCGGGGACGCCGGCGATCTTCAGGGCGAAGCCCATGTTGTCCGCCACGGTCATGTGCGGGTACAGGGCGTAGTTCTGGAACACCATCGCGATGTCCCGGTCCTTGGGGTCCACGTCGGTGACGTCCCGGTCGCCGATCAGGATGCTGCCGTGGGAGAGCTCCTCGAGGCCGGCGAGCATGCGCAGGGAGGTGGACTTGCCGCAGCCGGAGGGGCCCACGAGCACGAGGAACTCGCCGTCGGCGATCTCCAGGTCGAGGGAGTCGACGGCGGGGCGGGGGGAGCCGGGGTACTGGCGGCTGGCGGAGCGGAAGGTCACGGAGGCCATGGTGGGGTTCCTTTCACGGGCAGGTACGTGCCCGACGATCCAAGGTGAAGGAGAGGGGTGGGTGAGGGTCGGGGCTGACGGTCTACGGCGGCGCGGTGCTCGCTCTCGGCCGCAGGGCCAGGTGGTGCATGATCCGGTGGGGGTGGGCGGCGCCGTCGAGGGCGCCGAGCGCCAGGCGGACGGCGCGGCGGCCCTGCTCGAGCGGGTTCTGGTCCACGGTGCTGATGCCCAGGCGGGCGGCCTCGGGGTGGCCGTCCAGGCCCATCACGGACACGTCCTCGGGCACGCGCAGCCCCAGGGAGTGGGCTGCCATCCAGGTGCCCATGGCCATCTCGTCCGAGATGCACATGACCGCCGTCGGCCGGCGCCGCGGGTCGGCGAGAAGGGCGCGCGCCTGGTGGTAGGTGCCGCCGATGGTGAAGTCCGCGGGCACCATCCAGTCGGCCGGCGTGCGCACCCCGATGGCGGCGAGGGCGTGCAGGAACCCGCGGGTGCGCTCGGTGCTGACCTGGAACTCGATGTCCTCGTCCACGCGGCCCACGTAGGCGATGTCCCGGTGTCCGAGCTCCAGCAGGTGCTCGGTGGCCATCCGTGCGGCGCGGGCGTCGTCCACCTGGACGGCGGTGAACCAGTCCGGCAGGGTCTCACCCGCCGGCAGGCGGCCGCCGACGGCGATCACGGGCAGGCCGAGGCGTTCGAGTCCGGCGAACTCGAACACGCTCAGCCGGAACGAGAGGGTGATCAGGGCGTCCAGCCGCCGTCGGGGCAGCAGGTCGGAGATGACCGTGGATCGACGCTCCGGGTCCTGGCCGACGTCGTAGAGCGTCAGGTCGTACCCGTGCCGCACGAGCTCGTCCGCGGCGCCCTCGAGCACGGCGGCGAAGAACCACCGGTGGACGGAGGGGGTCACCAGCCCGATGTTGCGGGTGCGGCCCGAGGCGAGCGAAGAAGCGGCGGAGTCCGCCACGTAGCCGAGCGTGGCGACGGCCTCCTGGACTCGGGTGCGCGTGGCGGCCGCCACGGGGCCGGAGCCGGTGAGGGCGCGGGAGGCGGTGGCGGTGGAGACCCCGGCCATGCGGGCGACGTCCTTGATGCCGACCATCGGCGGTCCTCCTCCCGGTTCATGGGGTTCTGCGGCGGGGCGGGTGCACGACGGCGGCGGGCCGGGGGTCGATGCGTGGCACCAGAGTACGGCACGGCAGGCGCGGTGGTGGAAGCGCTTCCATTCCGGTTTCAGCCGGTCTTGACCTCCGCCCCCACTCCCGCATGCCCGTGTTCATGCGGGAGCGCACCTCTGTGTGGCATATCACAGTGGAAGCGTTTACACTCCTGGGGACTGACTCCTTCAGCCGCCGGGGGCAGGCGCCGTCTCACCGCGGGGCCCACGTCGGCGACGCAACGGCCGGCGCATGCCGCGGGCCACCCCTCGTGAAAGGCACATCATGCAGTCGACGACGACCGGCGGCCTCTTCCGCCGCCCGCTCAGCCTGACCCTCACCGCGGCGTTCTCCGCCCTCGCGCTCACCGCGTGCGGCGGCGGCTCCTCCGCCCCGGCGTCCTCCTCCCCGGCCGGCGCCACCGAGCAGGGCACGGCCACCGCGTCCCCGAGCCAGGACCTCTCCGAGGCCGGCGCCAGCACCATCACCATGTGGGTGGACCAGAACCGCCAGGAGCCGCTGCAGGCCGTGGCGGAGGACTTCAAGGAGGACACCGGGATCACGGTGGAGCTCGTGGTCAAGGACAACTCCACGATGAAGGACGACTTCATCACCCAGAACCCCACGGGCGAGGGCCCGGACGTGATCGTCGGCGCCCACGACTGGATCGGCTCGCTCGTGCAGAACGGCACCATCGAGCCCCTTGAGCTGGGCGAGAGAGCCGGCGACTTCGTGGAGTCCTCCGTGCAGGCCGTCACCTATGAGGGTCAGACCTGGGGCGTGCCGTACTCCGTGGAGAACATCGCCATCCTGCGCAACACCGAGCTGGCCGAGTCCACCCCGGCCTCCTTCGACGAGATGATCGCGGAGGGCCGGAAGGCCGTCGACGCCGGCGAGGCCGAGTACCCGTTCGTGGTGGGCCTGGACGCCGTCAACGGCGACCCGTACCACTTGTACCCGTTCCAGACCTCCATGGGCGCCCCCGTGTTCAAGCAGGCCGAGGACGGCTCGTACGACACCGGCTCGCTGGCCATGGGCGGGCCCGAGGGTGAGGCCTTCGCCGAGAAGCTGGCCGAGTACGGCGAGTCCGGGGTGCTGAACCCGAACATGACCGCGGACATCGCCAAGGAGCAGTTCAACTCCGGCAACGCGGCCTACTTCATCACCGGCCCGTGGAACATCGAGGAGGCCGAGGCGGCCGGCGTCGACTTCGAGGTCGAGGCCATCCCGTCCATGGGCGACCAGCCGGCGCAGCCGTTCGTGGGCGTCAACGCCTTCTTCGTCTCCTCAGAGTCCGAGAACCAGCTGGCCGCGAATGAGTTCGTGGTCAACTACCTCTCCACCGAGGCGGCCCAGGACGCGCTCTTCGCCGAGGGCAAGCGTCCCCCGGCGCTGACCGCCTCCTTCGACAAGGCGGCCTCGGACGAGACCGTGAAGGCGTTCGGCGAGATCGGCGAGAACGGCGTCCCCATGCCGGCGGCCCCCGAGATGGGCGCGGTGTTCGAGTTCTGGGGCGGCGCCGAGATGAGCATCATCAAGGGCGAGGGCGACCCGGTCCAGACCTGGCAGAAGATGATCTCCGACATCGAGGGCCGCATCGGCCAGTGATCCGGCGCGGTCCACCTCCGGCGTCCCCGCGGGGACGCCGGAGGCGGACCGTGGCCCTGCGCCCTCGGGGCGCGCATCCCCCCCTTCCACGGCAGGCCCTCGGGCCGGATGAGGAACCATGAGCCCGTCTTCCACCGCGTCGGACCGGTCCGACGCCGCCACCGCCGCCCTCGACGACGCCGCGCGCCGCACCGGCCCGGGCCGCCGTCGTCGTGCGGACGCCCGGGGTACCGAGGGCCTCGGCGGCACGCTGGCCAAGATCGTCCTGCTGGGCCTCGTGGACGCCTTCGCGGCGTTCCTGCTGTTCCAGCTCGCGGCCGCGGGGGACTGGGTGGTGTTCGCGCTGACCCTGGCGGTCACGATCGGCATCAACTGGATCTACCTGCGCCGCGGCGGCCTGCCGGCCAAGTACCTCGCCCCCGGCCTGTTCTTCCTGATGCTGTTCCAGGTGTTCGTGGTGGTCTACTCCTCCTACGTCGCCTTCACGAACTACGGCGCCGGGCACAACTCGGACAAGGCCGCGGCGATCGAGATCATCCAGCGCTCCTCCTCCATCCGCGTGCCGGACTCCCCGGTGTACGACATCACGGTGCTGGAGGAGGGCGGCGACCTCTACCTGCTGACCCTGCGGGACGGGGAGCCCGTCCTCGGCGGCGCGGACCAGGCGCTGGAGCCGGTCGAGGCCCAGATGCAGGACGGGGAGCCGGTGGGGGTGGAGGGGTACACCACCCTGCGGTTCGGCGACCTGCTGCAGCGTCAGGACCAGGTCGCCCGCCTGAAGGTCCCGCTGAGCGACGACGCCGCGGACGGCACCCTGGAGACGCGCGACGGCTCCCGCGGGTACGTGTACGCGCCGCGTCTGGAGTACGACGAGGCCCGGGACACCTTCACGGACCTCGAGAGCGGCGTGGAGTACCGGGACAACGGCGAGGGCCAGTTCCAGGCGGACGACGGCAGCACGCTGCAGACCGGCTGGCGGGTGTTCGTCGGCCTGGACAACTTCACGCGCGCGTTCACCGACCCCGAGCTGCGCGACCCGCTCCTGCGGGTCACCGTGTGGACCTTCGCCTTCGCGTTCCTGAGCGTGGCCACGACGTTCGCCGTCGGGCTGCTGCTGGCGATCGCCTTCAACCGTTCGGACATGCGCGGCAAGAAGGTCTACCGGGTGATGATGATCCTGCCGTACGCGTTCCCGGCGTTCCTGTCCGGCCTCGTGTGGGCCGGCCTGCTCAACCCGGAGTTCGGCTTCGTCAACACCGTGTTCTTCGGCGGCGCGGACATCCCGTGGCTCACCGACCCGTGGCTGGCCCGGCTGTCGGTGCTCGTGGTGAACCTGTGGCTGGGCTTCCCCTACATGTTCCTGGTGACCACGGGCGCCCTGCAGTCCCTGCCCGAGGACGTGGACGAGGCCGCCCGCATGGACGGCGCCGGCCCGTGGCGCATCTTCCGCTCCATCAAGCTGCCCCTGCTGCTGGTCTCGGTGGCGCCGCTGCTGATCTCCTCGTTCGCGTTCAACTTCAACAACTTCAACATCATCTACATGCTGACCGGCGGCGGACCGCGGTTCCCCGACGCGGGCTCGAACATCGGCGCCACAGACCTGCTGATCACGGTCGTCTACAAGACGGCGTTCAGCGGGGTGGGGCGCGACTACGGCCTGGCCTCCGCCCTGTCCATCGTGATCTTCCTGATCGTGGCGACCATCTCGGCGATCAGCTTCCGGCAGACCAAGGCGCTCGAGGAGATCGACAAGTGAGCATCCCCCAGGATTCCGGACGGCCCCGGCCGGACGCCCCGACCTCGCCCCTCGCCGCCGCCCTGGCGCAGCAGGAGACGGACCCGCTGCGCTGGGAGGAGGACCCGGCCCCGCCACGACGCCGCCGCTCGTTCGGCCGCTGGATGCGGGAGCTGGGCTGGCGTCACGCGGTGGG
The DNA here is from genome assembly GCF_000946635.1 of Micrococcus sp. MS-ASIII-49. Lineage (NCBI taxonomy): Bacteria > Bacillati > Actinomycetota > Actinomycetes > Micrococcales > Micrococcaceae > Micrococcus > Micrococcus sp. MS-ASIII-49. The sequence goes on along the minus strand of NZ_JXSP01000085.1, from coordinate 822 downwards.
CGTGCTGGCCAGCGCGTTCGCACTGTTCCCGCTGCTGTACGTGCTGTCCGCGTCGCTCGACCCGACCGGCACGATGGCGAGCTCGAACCGGCTGTTCTCCTCGTTCAGCGGGCAGAACTACGTGGACCTGTTCAGCGACCCGAACCGGCCCTTCGGCCGCTGGTTCCTCAACACGATGGTGATCGGCGTCATCACGTCCGTGATGACGGTGTTCCTCGGCGCCCTGGCCGCCTACGCGTTCTCCCGGATGCGGTTCACGGGCCGCCGCGTGGGGCTGCTGACGCTGCTGCTGGTGCAGATGTTCCCGCAGCTGCTCGCGGTGGTGGCGATCTTCCTGCTGCTGACCTACATCGGCAACCTGGTGCCCGTCCTGGGCATCGGCTCGCAGCTCGGCCTCATCCTCGTGTACCTGGGCGGCGCGCTCGGGGTGAACACGTACCTGATGTACGGGTTCTTCAACACCATCCCGCCGTCGCTGGACGAGGCTGCCAAGCTCGACGGCGCCTCGCACGCGCGGATCTTCTTCTCGATCATCCTGCGCCTGGTGACCCCCATCCTCGCGGTGGTGGCCCTGCTGTCCTTCATCACCACGGTCTCGGAGTTCGTGATCGCCTCCGTGGTGCTCACGGACCCGTCCGCGCAGACGCTCGCGGTGGGCCTCTACGGCTACGTCTCGGAGACCCGCTCCGAGAACTGGGGTGTGTTCGCGGCCGGCGCCGTGCTGGCAGCCCTGCCCGTGATGGCGCTGTTCCTGTTCCTGCAGCGGTACATCGTCTCCGGCCTCACGGCCGGCGGCGTGAAGGGCTGAGCCGAGGGCGGCGG
>NZ_JXSP01000084.1:0-49093 GCF_000946635.1 Micrococcus sp. MS-ASIII-49 | reverse complement strand
CCCCTCCCACCTCACGGCAGCGCCAGCCGGAACACCTTCTTCCACGCGGAGCCCACCTGCCGCAGCAGCGGGCCGGTCGTGTAGGGCAGGCCGTAGCGGGCGCAGATCTCCCGGACCCTGGGCGCCACCTCGGCGTACCGGCTGGACGGCAGGTCCGGGAACAGGTGGTGCTCCACCTGGTGGGAGAGGTTGCCGGTCATGAAGTGCATCAGCTTCGAACCGGAGATGTTCGCGGAGCCGATCATCTGCCGCACGTACCAGTCGCCGCGGGTCTCGCCGTCCACCATCTCCTCGGAGAACGTCTCCGCACCCTCCGGGAAGTGCCCGCAGAAGATGACCGCGTGCGCCCAGATGTTGCGCAGGCCGTTGGCGAGCAGCGTGCCCACGAGCGCGGCCTTGCCCGAGCCGGTCAGCACCTCGGCGACGGCCGGCGTGGCCACGTAGTCCTTCGCGAACTGCCGTGCGGCCTTGACGCCCACGGAGCGCAGATCCGTCATCAGTTCCTCGCGGGACTTCTCGCCGCTCTGCACGCGGTCCAGCTCGAGGTCGTAGAGCGCGATGCCCCACTCGAAGATCGGCGCCAGCCCCGCATTGATCACGGGGTTGAGCAGGTGGCGGGGCCGCCACGGCTCGGACTCGTCCATGCGCAGGACGTTGTAGCCCACGTCGCGGTCCTTGCCCACCACGTTGGTCCAGCGGTGGTGCAGGTCGTTGTGGGTGTTCTGCCACGCCCGCGACGGCGTCACGAAGTCCCACTCCCACGTGGTGGAGTGGATGTCCGGGTCGCGCATCCAGTCCCACTGGCCGTGGAGCACGTTGTGCCCGATCTCCATGTTCTCCACGATCTTCGCGACCGTGAGCATGGCTGTTCCCGCCACGAACGCGGCGGGGTGGCGTGCGTTGAGCAGGAGGGCGCGGCCGCCGAGCTCGAGCCGGCGCTGCCAGCGGATGACGCGGCGGATGTAGGCCGCGTCGGAGGCGCCGCGGCGGGCGAGCACGTCGTCGCGGATCGCGTCCAGCTCCCGGCCCAGCTCGGCCACCTGCGCGTCCGTCAGGTGGGCGGCGCCGGGCGGGCGCACCGCCGGGCTCCCGACGACGCCCGGCAGCCCCGGCGTCGTGGCGGCGGCACGGGACTCGGCGGTGCGGGGAGCCCAGCTCGTGGTGTCGGGGCGGTCCTGCGGCAGGACCCGGGCGGCGCGGCCGCGCACGGTGGTGCCGGGGATGGCCAGGGCCAGATCGTCCGGGGCGGTGGCGCCGGTGCGGTCGGGGGCGGTGGGGGTCTGGGTCATGTGATGCTCCTGGGGGCGGGAGGCGGGGATGGTCGGGGAGGCCCGGGTCGCGGGCCGGGCGTCAGGTTCACAGGCTGAGGCTCAGCGGGCCGGCGGCGGCGCTCACGCAGGTCTGGACCAGCTCGCCGGGCTCGCCGTGGACCTGCCCGGTCCGCAGGTCCGTGACCCGGCCCGAGCGCAGCGGCGTGAGGCACGCGTGGCAGATGCCCATGCGGCAGCCGGCGGGCGCGGCGACGCCGGCCTCCTCGGCCACCACGAGCAGCGGCACGTCGCCGGGAGCGTCCACCTCCACGTCGGCGTGCTCGAACACCACGCGGCCGCCGGCCCCCGCCACGCCCGGGGCGAAGTCGGCCTGGAACCGCTCGATGGTGAGGTCCGCGGCCGCCTCGCGCCGCCACAGGGCCTCGGCGTCGTCGAGGAACCCGGCCGGCCCGCACGCGTAGCCGGCGCGCTCGCGCCAGTCCGGGCAGAGGCCCTCGAGCTGTGCGGGGGAGGAGAGGTCGAGGCGGCCCGTCTCCGCGGTGTGGTGGTGCACCACGCGCAGGCCCGGGAACTGGTCGGCCAGCTCGGCCAGCTCCTCGCGGAACAGGGCGTCCTCGGGGGTGCGGGAGGAGTGGATGAGCACGACGTCGGCATCCCGGCGCGTCGGCACGAGCGTGCGGATCATGGACATCACCGGGGTCAGGCCCGAGCCGGCGGTGAGCATGAGCAGTGGGCGCGGCTCGTCCGGCAGGGTGAAGTCGCCCTCGGGGATGTCGAGGAAGAGGACGTCGCCGGGCTTCGTGTGGCGCACGAGCGTGCCGGAGACGAGGCCGATGTCGGACACCGTGATCTCGGGGTCGGCGCCCGCGGGAGCGGAGAGCGAGTAGGAGCGCCACTGGCGCACGCCGTCCACGTCCACCCCGATGCGGGCCCACTGGCCGGCGTCGTGGGCCCGCCAGCCCGGGCCCGGGCGGAAGGCGATGGTGGCGGTGCCGGGCGTCTCGCGCGTCACGGAGGTGACCACGCCGCGCAGCTGCCGCGAGGAGTGCACGGGGTCGAGCAGGCTGAGGACGTCCTGCGGGGCGAGCGGGTGCAGGAGCGTCGACGCCAGACGGGAGAACAGAGACGGGCCGACCATGGCTCCAGTCTATGGCTCGGCATGCCGCAGTTCTTCGTCTTCAGCGTACGATCTGGGCCATCACTTCATCGCGAGGAGACAAGATTGAGTGTGACGCAGACCACCCCCGCCCCCGACTGGCGCCCGCCCTGGCAGTCCCTCCCCGACGACCTCGCGGAGCGCCTGGCCCCGGCGATCCCCGGGATCATGGAGCGCATCATCGAGACGGTCCCGGACCAGATCCCCGCCTACGCGGCGGCGCGCGACGGCCACTACGGCAAGAACCTCACCGCCGGCGTGACCACCGCCCTCGAGCAGCTGATGAGCCTGCCCGGCACCACCCGCCCGGCCCTGAACAGCGAGTCCCGCGTCCTCATGGCCCGCCTGGGGGCCGGCGAGTTCCGCGAGGGGCGCTCCATGGACGCCCTGCTCGGCGCGTACCGCACCTCCGCGCGGATCGTGTTCCGCGAGCTCTCCGCCGAGTGCGCGCGCCTGGGCCTGGAGATGTCCGTGGTGATCGAGCTGGGCGAGTCCATCTGGGCGTACATCGACGAGCTCTCCTCCGTCAGCGCCCAGGCGTACGCGGAGGCGCAGTCCGCCCAGGCGGGCGTGCTCGAGCTGCACCGCGCCGCCCTCGCCACCGCCCTGGTCCGGGGCGGGACCGAGGAGAAGGAGGTGCAACGGCTGGCCGCGCTCGCGGACTGGCGGCTGCCGCGCCGGCTGGCGGTGGTGGTGCTGCCCGCGGACGCCGGCGTCGCCGTCCGGGAGAGGCTGGGCCGGGCCGGGCTCGTGGTGGAGCGGGACTCGGAGGTGGTCGCCGTGATCGACGCGACGCCCTCCCAGGGCCGCCGCGAGCGCATGCTGCGCCTGCTGGCGGGGACGGCCGCCGTCGTCGGGCCGGCCGTGGACTGGCCGCTCGTGCCCCACTCCTACCGGGTGGCCCGCACGCTGGCCGTCCAGGAGGCGGCGGGCCGGACGGCGGAGCCCGCGCAGGGGGAGGACGACGACGGCGCCCCGTCCCCGATCCTCGCCGCGGACCACCTGGCGCGCGTGGTGCTGGGGGCCGAGCCGCGCGTCGTGACGCAGCTGGCCGAACGCGTGCTGGCGCCCCTGGACGAGGTGAGCGAGGCGAAGCGGGCGGTGCTGGAGGAGACCCTGCTCGCCTGGCTCACGCACTGGGGCCAGCGGGCGCCGATCGCCGCGGAGCTCGGCGTGCACCCCCAGACCGTGGGGTACCGGGTGGGCCGGCTGCGCGAGCTGTTCGGGGAGGCCCTCGAGGACCCCGACGCGCGGTTCGACCTGGAGATCGTGCTGCGGGCGCGGCGGGACGGGGTCGGGTGAGCGGGGCGGCAGGGGGTGCCGTCTGACGGGGGCCTTCACTAGCGTGGGTGGACCACGCATCCCGACGAGGGACCCCGACGAGAGAAGAGGGACAGTGCCATGACGAACGCCCCGAACCGCGACGAGCTCCCCCTGCCGGACTACGACCACATCCCCAACGGCACGCTGTCGACCCGGATCACCGGCCTCGACGAGTCGCAGGTGGAGCAGCTGCTCGCCTACGAGCGCGCCCACGGCGACCGCCTGCCCGTGGTGCAGGTCCTCGAGACGCGGCTCGAGGCGCTGCGCTCCGGCGCCCAGCCCTCCGGCGATCAGGTGCCGGACACCCCGGAGGTCGGCGGCTCCCGCACCGGCTCGCCCGTGACCCCGGAGACGAGCGGCCCGCCCGTGGAGCCCCTGAGCCGCGGCATCCCGGCCGACCCGCAGCACCCCGGCAACCGCTGAGCCGGCCGGGCGTCGCCTGACAGGGCGGCCCCCCGCGGAACGCGGCCACGACGCCCCGTCTCCTTCCTGTGAGAGGCGACGCGTCGTGGCCGCCTCGCGTTCCGGGCGATCCCGCGGTCCGGCCACGGAGCGCCTGCGAGGGTCCCCGTAGCGTGTTTGTGAGCTGGGTTATATTTCGACACAGCTGCGGCGGGCCTTCGGGCGCTGACGTGCGAGGCTGCCGGATTCCCGGCTGTCCGGCTCCTACTCACGGATGGGTGAAACGGCATGACTGAATTCGAGGACAAGCTTGCGCAAGTGGCTCGGCGAGCCCGCGACTACGCAAGCTCCCTGGACACGGAAGAGGCGACGAAGAACGCGCTCGTCATGCCATTCATCTCGCAGGTGTTGGGCTACGACGTGTTCGATCCCCAGGAGGTCGTCCCGGAGTTCGTCGCAGATCTGGGCCTGAAGAAGGGGGAGAAGATCGACTACGCCATCATGCGGGAGGGGAAGGTCAACATCCTCGTGGAGGCCAAGAAGGTCGGCTCGGAGCTGTCCCTGGCGCACGCGAGCCAGCTGGTGCGCTACTTCCACACCAGTGAAGCGCGGATCGGCGTGCTCACCAACGGGCGGGTGTGGAACTTCTACACGGACCTCGACAAGGCCAACATCCTCGACGAGCGTCCGTTCCTCGTCCTCGATCTTCTGGACATCGACCCGGTCACCGTGCCGAAGCTCGAGCAGCTGGCGAAGGGATCCTTCGATCTCGACTCGGTCATCGCCGCAGCCGAGGAGCTGAAGTACGTATCGGCCATCAAGCGCGAGATTTCTGCCGAGATGGCTGCGCCGAGCGATGAGTTGGTGAAGGTCCTCGCCAAGCGCGTGTACTCCGGGTACATGAACGCCAAGGCGGTGGAGACCTTCACCCGGCTCACCGAGGAGGCTGCGCGCCAGTACATCAACGATCGCGTCAACGCGCGGCTGAAGACTGCCCTGGGCGACCAGGTCGCTCCGGTACTGGCGGCTCCCGCTGAGCCCGTGGCCACCGGCGATCAGACGGTCCTGTCCGACGAGGAGAACGGTCAGGAGGGCCAGCTCAAGCCGGGCGTGGTGACGACCGAAGAGGAGATCGAGGGTTTCCGCATCATCAAGGCGATTCTCGCCGGAATCGTGCCGATGAACCGCGTCTACATGCGCGACGCAGCCTCGTACTGCAGCGTCATCCTGGACGACAACAATCGGAAGCCGATCGCGCGCCTTCACTTCGACGGGAAGGTGAAATATCTGGTGCTGTTCGATGCGGACAAGAACAGGACGCGGGCCGACCTCGAGAACTTGGAGGACATCTACGAATCCGCCGAGGCACTGCGGAGCGTCGTCAGCTCCTACGTCGGGGCCTGAGCGGACTCTGACCCGCCTACTGACCGGATCCGGCCCGCGGGCGGGCAGGACTGTGCCCCGCCGCCGTCGATGCGCCACCCTGGTGCGCACGCCCCGGTGGGACAGACCCGCCGGGCGCCGACCCGAGAGGACGTCATGACCCATCACGAGCGCGACGACCGCCAGGCCCTGGCCGCCGGCGAGACCTACCTGATCCACGTGCTGGAGACCTCCGACCCGCCCGGCAACCCGGACCACTACCGGATCACGGACGCGGTCGAGGCCCACCACGCGTCCACCGGCTCCTACGACGTCGAGGCCGGCGGCCTGGACGCCGCCCGCGAGCTGCTCGCCCGCCACGCCAAGTGAGCGACCGGGGCTGAGACGTCCGGCCGGGCCGCGCCTCACGCGCCCGGCCGGAGCCTCATCCCCAGCACGGTGCGCGCCTCGAGCCCCAGAGCCGCGCGGGCCTCGGGCGCGCCGGTGCGGTCCTCGCCCACCACGGTCATCCCGATCCGCTCGGCCACCCGGCGCGAGGCCGTGTTCTCCGGGTGGATGATCGCCACGAGCTCGTGGTGCCCCAGCACGTCCCGGGCGTGGTCCCGGCAGGCGGCGGCCGCTTCGGTGGCGTAGCCGCGCCCCCACAGGTCGGCCCGCACGTGGTAGCCGACCTCCAGGCGAGGCTCCCCGTTGACCTCCTGCCACGTCAGGCCGCAGTCGCCCACGAAGCCGGGCCCGCCGTCGTCGTGGGTCTCGATGATCCACAGCCCGTGCCCGTCCTGCGCGTACCGGCGCCGGTTGCCCGCGATCCACGCCGCCGCCTCCGCGCGCGTGCGCGGGGCGGGGTAGAAGCGCATCACCACGGGATCGGCGAGGAGGCCGGCCAGGTGGTCGAGGTCGGCGTCGGCCATCTCGCGGAAGCGCAGACGGGCGGTGGGGGCGGGCGGCATGCGCCCAGGCTAGCGGCGGGCGGATGCGCCCCGCCTCTTGTCTGCGCGGGGCCGGGCTGGTCGACTGTGCCCATGCCGCATTCCCTCTCCCTGCGCCCGTTGCGGGTGGATGACGCCGAGGCCATGGCCGCGGTCCTCGCCGACCCGGACCTGTACACGTACACCGGCGGGACGCCGCCGGGCGAGGAGGAGCTGCGGCAGCGGTACGCGATCCTCGCGCGCGGTCGCTCCGAGGACGGCGCGGAGGACTGGGCCAACTGGATCGTGGTGCTGGAGCCGGAGGGCCGGCCGGTCGGCTACGTCCAGGCCACCATCCCCGTGGACGGGGGACCCACGCAGATCGCCTGGCTGATCGGCACGCCGTGGCAGGGCCGCGGGCTGGCGAAGGAGGCCGCCGGCCTCCTCAAGGGCGAGCTGCGGGACCGGGGGGTGCGGCGCCTCGTGGCGGATGTCCACCCCGAGCACACGGCCTCCCAGCGGGTCGCCCAGGCGATCGGCCTGGCGCCGACGGACGAGGTCGTGGACGGGGAGGTCCGCTGGGCCGGGTCCGTGGACGACGGCGGCGGCCCGGTCACCGGCTGAGGCCGCGGCGCCGCTCCGGGTAGGAGCCGCCGAGCTCCACGCCCCGCTCGGCCAGGTAGGCCTCCGGGTCCACCGGCTCGCCGTCCACGCGCAGCTCCAGGTGCAGGTGCACGCCGGTGGCGGCGCCGGTCTGCCCGACGCCGGCCAGGTGGTCCCCGGCGGAGACGCGCTGGCCCGCGTCCACCACGGTGGAGTCCGGGGCGGCGTGCAGGTAGCGCCACACGTGGCCGTCCCCGGCGTCCACGGCGAGCAGGTTGCCGCCCGCGTCCCCGCCGGCCTCCACGAATAGGACTCGGCCGTCGGACACCGAGTGGAAGGGCGTGCCCTCCGGCACCCCGCCGAGGTCCACGCCGTCGTGGCGGGTCAGGGCCTCCTCGGACACCCCCGAGGGCACCACGCCCTCGCCGAACGGGTTGGGGCGGGGCCCGAAGCGGGAGGTCACGCGGCCCTGCACGGGCTCGGCGTACCCCTGCGTGTTCACCGTGGGCGGGGCGGGGGTGAAGCCGCCGTTCCAGCGCCGCCGCTCGGCGCCCGCGCCGGCGTCGTCCCGGCCGGCCGGACCGAACGCGAGGACCAGCGCCAGGACGGTCGCGATCAGGGCCAGCGCCCCCACTGCGGCCAGCACGCCCCCGGCCACACCGCTGCCCGGGGAGCCGGCGCCGGGGGTCGGGGTGGTCATCCCCTCAGTCTGTCATGCAGGGTCGGGACGGCCCCGGCCTTCGCCCACGGCATCCCGGCCCGCCACCAGCTCCCGCCCGCGCTCGTAGTCCTCGTCCGCGTTGTAGGTCAGCACGCCCACCACGCGGTCCTGCGCGTCCATGTACCAGAGAGTGAACCCGCCGGTGCGCTCCACCATGCGGGCCTGCTCGTGGCCGTCGCCCCACGCGGCGTGCTTGAGCGTGTGCTCGCCGATGGTGCTCCAGAACCCGGGCACGGCCTCCCACCGCCGCAGGGACTCCGGGTCCGCCGTCGCCGCGTGGGCCAGCACGGAGGCCTGGCCGGCGCCGCCCGGCACGCCGACCTCGGTGCGGGCCGCGTTGTGCCCGGCGACCTCGCCCATGCCGAGGGCGTCGCCCCAGTGCTCCACGGGGATCGGCCGGCCGGCCACGGCGTGGTGGGCGCGGGCCACGTCCCCGGCCACCCACACGCCCGGCGCCGCCGCCAGGTGCTCGTCCGCCACGATCCGCCCCTCGTGCATGGTCAGCTCGGAGTCCTCGAGCCACCCGCCCCCCGGCTCGACCCCCACCGCGGCGAGGATCAGGTCCGGGGCGAGCGTGGCGCCGTCGTCGAGGTGGACGGTGCGCGGGGCGCGCACCTGCCCCACCCGCACGCCGGTGCGCAGCTCGACGCCGGCGCCGATCAGCCACTGCGCGATCCGATCGCCCGCCTCGCGGCCGAGCCGCTTCTGCTGCGGCACCTCGTCCGGGGTGACCAGCGTGGTGGCCACCCCGCGCAGGGCCAGGGAGGCGGCCGCCTCGCAGCCGATGAACCCCGAGCCGATCACGACGGCGGAGCGCGCGTGCCCGGCGGAGGCCACCAGGCGGCGGGCGTGGTCGAGAGAGCGCAGCAGGTGCACCTCGGCGTCGTCGTCCGCGACGGGCAGGGGCTTCGGGTGCGCGCCGAGGGCGAGGATCAGGCGCTCGAAGCGGACCGGCTCCTCGCCGACCCGCAGCGTCCGGGCACCCAGGTCCGCGTGGGTGACGGTCACGCCCCGGCGCAGCTCGACGGCGTCCGGCAGGTCCTCCAGCACCGTCGGCTCCGGTTCGGCGGTGCCGCGCAGGAGCTCCTTGGACAGCGGCGGACGCTCGTACGGGTGGTCCACGTCCGAGGTGAGCATGAGGACGGGGCCGGGTCCCCCGGCGTCGACGTAGGCGCGGGCGGCGCTGACGCCGGCGGGGCCGCTGCCCACGATCACGAGCGGGAACGGGGTGGAGCTGTGCTGGGCCATGCGGCCAGCATGCGCACCCGTCACGGGCGGAAGCCAGGGCCGACGGACACCCCGGCTCCGGCATACTGCCCGCATGGACCCCTCCCTGGTGTGGCTGCCGGCCGTCGTCGCGCTGGCCGCGATCACCGTGGGCGGCACGCTCCAGCGGGTGAGCGGCATGGGCGTCGGCATGATCGCCGCACCCACGCTGTCCCTGCTCCTGGGCCCGGTGGCGGGGGTGACGCTGTCCAACGTGGCCGCCTCGGTGTCCGCGGTGCTGCTGTTCGCGGTGCTCCACAGGCACGTGGACTGGCCGCGCTTCGTCCGCCTCGCACCCCTGCTCGTGGCCGGCTCGTTCACGGGGGCGTGGGCCGTGCGGGTCCTGGACGCCCACGCCCTCGAGATCCTCCTGGGGTCCTCCGTGCTGGTGGCCGTGGCCGCCGTCCTGGGCCTGCAGCAGCGCTTCACCGCCCAGGGGAACGGGGCCGTGTTCGCCTCCGGCGCCGTGGCCGGGTTCATGAACACCACCGCGGGCATCGCCGGGCCGGCGCTCGCGGTCTACGCGGTGGCGAGCCGGTGGGACCAGCGCTCGTGGGCGGCCACCCTCCAGCCCGTGTTCCTGCTGGCCAATCTCACCTCGCTGGTCACCAAGTCGCTGTTCGGCGCGGCCGTGCCCGCGGGGCTGCACGTGCCGTGGCCGGTGTGGGTCGCCGTGGTGGTGGGCGGCCCGCTGGGTGTCCTGCCCGGTTCGGTGGTGGCCCGCCGGGTGGACCCCGCGAAGGCGCGCGTCCTCGCGATCTGCCTGGCCGGCGTCGGGGGCACGCTGGCGCTGGTGCGCGGTGTGGCCGGCACCCTGGGCTGAGGCGGGGCCGGCGCGCAGGCGTCAGGGCAGGAGGGAGCGCACGGCCGCGGCCAGCGTGTCCCGCACGTCGTCCACCGTCAGGTCCTCCGGGGCCAGGTGCCGCTCGACCGACAGCGTGTGCACGAGCATCAGGAGCATGGCCGCAGTGTGCGTGACCTGCTCGTCCGGGACGTCGGCCAGCACGCGGTGCTCGCGCAGCAGGCCGGCCAGGAAGTCCCGCCGCCGGACGGTCAGCGTCCGGTAGGCTCTCCCCACGGCGGGCTCGCGCAGGCCCACGGCCTGGAACTCGTGGAGGAGCAGGGGCCAGGAGCCCGTGGTCTCGAGCACGACGTCGGCCAGGGCCTCCGCCACGCGGGCCACCAGGTCCTCGCGCGGCAGGTCGGGGTCGTCCAGGGCGTCGGCGACGCCGTCCATGGCTCGGGTGGTCGCCCGCTCGAACTGGACGGTGCAGGCGGCGGCGAAGAGGTCCGGCTTCCCCGCGAAACCGGAATAGACGGCGCCCTTCGTGTAGCCGGCCTCCGCCGCGATGCGGGCGAGGGAGGAGCGCGCGTAACCCTCCCGTCCGAACACCCGAGCCGCGTGGTCGAGGATGGCCGCGCGGACATCCTCGCGGCGGGGTCGGGTCGCCATGTTGCCCTCTCGATGCCGATGGTATTGAATACCGATGGTATTGAATCCGCCTCGACTCGGCAAAGAGGGCCCATGTCTTCCACTCCCACCGACGCCGATCACCATGGCCCCGGGCCCGCCCCCGACCCGGCGCACCTCGACGACCTCCCGCCCGCCACCCTCGTGGCGCGCGGTCTGACCCTGCGCGGCAGTCGCGGGCCGGTGTTCGGCTCCCTCGACCTCGTGCTGCCCCCGCAGACCCACCTGGCCGTGCTCGGAACCCAGGGCTCGGGCCGCTCGGCCCTGCTGCTCGCCCTCACGGGGCGCCTGCAGGGCGTGCGGGGCGAGCTCGTGCTCACCGGCGGCCCCGTGGACGTCGCCCTGGACGGGCCGGAGCGGCCCGCCGCCCGCGCGTACCGGCCCCCGATCGACGCCGCGCGCCACCCGCACGCCCTGCGCGCCCGCACCGCCGTCGCCCACACCACCGACGTGGTGGAGCTCGAGCCGGCGCTGACCGCGGCCGAGGTCGTGGACGAGCGCTGTCTCACCGACGGCGTGCGCCGCCGCGCCGGCCGCGCACGCTTCGCCCTCCTCGCGGACGCGGTGAGGCTGACCGTGGCGCCGGAGGCCGTCGTCCGGGAGCTGTCCGCGCCCGATCGCGCGCTGCTGGCCGCCGTCGTCGCCTGCCTGCGCCCGGCCCGCCTCGTCACCTTCGACGACGTGGACGCCACCCTGACCATCGATGAGCTGGTCGCGCTCCACGCGGCCCTGGACGTCCTCAAGGACCACGGCCACCCGTTCGCGGTGAGCGCCGTGGCCTCCGCGCCCGTGCCGCGCGACGCCGTCGTCCTCACCCTGCCCCCCGTCCGGGAGAACTGATGCTGTTCCGCTACGAGCTGCGACGCTTCCGCCGTGGCCTGCCCCTGCTCGCCCTGCTGTTCATCTTCCTCGTCCCCGCCATCTACGGCGCTCTGTACCTGTCCGCGAACTGGGACCCCTACGGGGCCATGGACCGTCTGCCGGTGGCGATCGTCAACGAGGACGAACCCGTCCAGCGCGGCGACACCACGCTGCGCACCGGCGCGGACATGACCGAACGCCTCAAGGACGACCGCGCCTTCGACTGGCGCGAGACCACGCGCGAGGAGGCCGAGGAGGGACTGCGGGAGGGCCGGTACTACCTCGTCCTGGAGATCCCCGCCGAGCTCAGTCGTGACCTCGTCAGCCCCGAGGGCGGCGGGACACCGCGGCAGGCGCAGATCACCCTGCGCCGAGACGACGCCAACGGCTTCGTGATCGGCTCCGTCACGAACGCGAGCCAGGCCAAGGTCGAGGCCGCCGTGAACCGGTCCGCGATCGAGGCGTACTTCGAGGCCGTCTTCTCCAGCCTCGGCGAGCTGCGGTCGGGCATGGTGGACGCCGCCGACGGCGCCGCGCAGCTGGCCGACGGCACGGCCTCCGCGGAGGACGGCGCGAGCCAGCTGGAGGACGGGATCGTCCAGGCCCACGACGGCTCGGGCAAGCTGGCCGAGGGCGCGGGCCAGCTCGCCACGGGTGCGGGTGACCTCGCGGACGGCGCCGCCCAGGCCGACGACGGCGCCCAGCGACTCGCCGAGGGCGCCGCATCCGCGCAGGACGGGGCCGGCCGCCTGGCCGACGGGCTCGACCAGGCGCGCGAGGGATCCCAGGCCCTCGCCGACGGAGCCGGGCAGCTCGCCGAGAACGCCCCCGCCCTGCGTCAGGGCGCCACGGACCTCTCCGACGGGCTGGCCCAACTGCAGACCGGATCGGCCGAGCTCACCGACGGCGCCACGCAGGTGGCCGACGGCACCCAGCAGCTCTACGACACGGTGATCCCCGGCCTGGACCAGGTGATCGAGCGGCAGGACGCGGTGGCCGCCGACGTCGCCGCGGTGGACGAGGACGTCCAGCGCGTCGCCGAGGTGGCCGGCACGGCCGAGGACGGCGCGGGCGCCCGCATCGCCGACGCGCAGGCCGCCCTGGCCGAGCTCGCCGAAGAGGACCCGACGCTCGCCGAGTCCGAGCAGTACGCCGCGCTCCAGGAGGCGCTCACCGGCGCGGACGAGCGGGTGACCGCCGTCGCCGGCCGCGCCGAGGAGGCCGCCGCGACCTCCGCGGCCGCCAACGAGCGCGTCCAGGGCTTCGTCGAGGACGACGTCGCCGCCTCCGCCAAGGCGGATCTGACGGACCTCAACGACGGCGCCCACGCCGTGGCCGCGGGCGCGGAGAAGCTGCAGGGCGGGATCGGTGAGGCGAAGGACGGGGCCGACTCCCTCGCCGACGGCGCCGGGAAGTTCGCGGACGGCCTCGAGCAGCTGGGCTCCGGCGCGACCGAGCTCGACGGCGGCCTGGCCCAGCTCCAGGACGGCGCCGGGGAGCTGCAGTCCGGCCTCGGCGAGCTGACGGACGGGGCGACCACCCTCGCCGAGGGCAACGCCGCGCTCCACGACGGGGCGCTGACCCTGCAGGACGGTGCGGGCCAGCTGGAGTCCGGCGCCACCGAGCTCGACGACGGCCTGGCCCAGCTCCAGGACGGCGCCGGGGAGCTGCACACCGGCCTCGGCACCCTCGACGACGGCGCCCACGAGCTCGCCTCCGGGCTCTCCGACGGCGTCGACCGCGTCCCCGCCCTGACCGAGGACGAGCGGGACGAGGCCGCCCTGGTGATGTCCCGGCCCGTGGAGGCCGTGATGCAGGTGGACAACTCCGCGGAGGTCTACGGCCGCGGCATGGCGCCGATGTTCTTCTCCATCGCCCTGTGGGTGTTCGGCATCGCCGCGTTCAACATCATGCGGCCCATCAGCGGGCGGCTGCTGGCCGGGCGCCGCAACCCGGTGGCGATCGCGCTGGCCGCGTGGCTGCCCGTGGGCATCGTGGCCGTGGGCGGCGGCCTGCTCATGCTCGCCGCGACGCTGCCGCTGGGCCTGGCCCCCGTCCACCCGGTGCGGGCCGTGGCCCTGACGGTGCTCGTGGCCGTGGTGTTCTCCCTCATCGCGCACCTGGTGCAGACGGCGCTCGGCACCCCCGGTTCGGCGCTGCTGCTGGTCCTGCTGATCCTGCAGCTGGCCTCCACCGGCGGCACCTACCCGGCCGAGGTGCTGCCCGGCTTCTTCCAGGCGCTGCACCCGTTCATGCCGATGAGCTACTCCATCGAGGCGTTCCGCAACGCGATCTCCGGCGGTCCGGACCAGCGCTTCTGGGTGCCGGTGGTCGTGCTGATGGGCATCGGGGCGGCGGCGCTCGCCCTGGACGTGCTCGTGGTGCGGCGCCGGCGTCGGTTCCGCATGAAGGACCTGCACCCCGCGCTGCAGGCCTGAGCGGGGATGACTTCCGCACCCCGCGCCGCCGTCGTCCGTCCGGCCCGCCCCGAGGACGCGCCCGCGATCGCCGCGATCGCCGCGGCCACCTTCCCGGACGCCTCCCCGGCCTCGCTGCCGCGTGCCGCGGTGGAGGCGCACATCGCGTTGCACCTGAGTGAGGCCGCCGTGGCCGCGTGGATCGCGGACCCGGAGCGGATCGTGCTCGTGGGCGCCGCGGCCGACGCCCCGGAGACCCTGCTCGGCTACGCCATGTACGAGACCGCCGCGGCCCCCGAGGCACCCGTCACGGAGCGGCTCGGCGACGTGCCGGCCGGCCACCTCTCGAAGCTGTACGTGCTCGCCGAGGGGCGCGGCACCGGGCTGGCCGAGGCCCTCGTGCACGACGGCGTCGAGCGGCTGCGGCGGCTGGGGTTCCGGCACGTGTGGCTCGGCACGAACGCGCAGAACGCACGGGCCAACCGGTTCTACGAGCGCCTCGGCTTCGAGACGGTCGGGGCGCGGCAGTTCGTGGTCGGCGGGGAGCGGGTCGAGGACGACTGGGTGCGGCTGCTGACGGTGGCGTGAGCCGGTCGCCGCTCAGCAGGCCTCCGGGCCGTCCGGGTCCTCGTCGGGGTCGAACCACGCGGACGGGTGATAGTGCACCGCGGCGAGCCCCTCGTCGTCGGCCAGGTGGGTCTGGGCCCCGGGCACGGAATCCGTGTTCTGCCCGGCCACCGCCTCCCACGCCCCGGTCTCGGTGCGGCGCACCACGAGCAGCAGGACGCCGGTGCGCTCGCCGGCCTCGTCGCCGTCGGGCGCGGTCTGCCCCGTCATGGTCCACGGCGCGTGCACCACTGCCACGTCCCCGAGCTCCCGCACCCGCACGCGCCCGAGCTCGAGCCGCGAGTGCGGGAACATCCAGCGGAAGCCGAGCGCGTGGTTCACCCGGATCTGCCGACGCCGCCTCCACCACACGCCCACCACGTTCACGAAGTCCGCGTCCTCGGCGAACAGCTCGGCGAGCGCGTCGGCGTCGGCGGCGTTCCAGGCGGCCGCGAAGGCTTCGGCCACCGCGGCGGGGCCGGTCGGTCGGGCCGCGACGTCGGCGGTGGGGTCCGCGGGGGACATGGCTGCTCCTGGATCGGGGAAGGGCGGGTTCAGCGGGCGGGTCCGTAGGCCAGCGTCAGCACGACGGCGGCGAACAGCACCGCCATCACGGCCAGGACCGTGAGCACGGCGCGCAGGGCCGCACGCGTGCGCGGGTCGGCCGGGGGCGGTGCATCCGGACGTCGGGTCACGCTCGCCAGTGTGGCACGCGGCACGGCGCGAGGGGCGCGTGCGTCGGCGCGCGTCGAAGGCGCCTCCCAGCCGGGGCTCAGTCGACGCTGAAGCTGCGGATGTGGTTGCTGAACACGAAGCGGTCGAACACGGTCCGCGCCGAGCTCGGGTCGTCCGCGTGACCACTCTGGGCCGTCTACGGCGGATCGAGCCCCGCCGCCGGCCGGCCTCCCATGCCCGGCCGGTTCCCACCTCCGCCCGCCCGCCCGGCAGGGGTGGTCCCGGGCCGGGCGGCCTTGGGATGATGGGTGCCCCCGGAGAAAGGTGCCCGATGCCCCCGCCCGTGCCGCAGCCGACCCGCCGACAGATGCTCCTGGCCGGTTCCGCCCTGCTCGGATCGGGACTGCTGGCCGCCTGCGGGCAGGACGGGGAGGACGCGGCGTCGTCGTCCGTGCCGACCTCGTCCGCGCCCACCTCCGCCGCCCCCGCTGGACCGCCGCCCGCCGGCGAACCGGTGGCCTGGCCGGACGTGGCCCGGGTTCCGCACCTGTTCTTCCACTCCCTCGTGGTGGACCCGGCCCGCGCCTTCGATGGCGACGACAAGGCCGGCGGCTACCTGGACTTCATGGTCACGGTGGACGAGTTCGACGCCGTCATCCGGCAGGTCTACGAGCGCGGCTACGTGCTGGTCTCCCCGCACGAGCTGTACGAGGTGGGGGAGGACGACGTCGTCCGCCCGAAGACCCTCATGGTCCCCGAGGGTCGCACCCCGCTGATCCTCTCCCTGGACGACTGCTCGTACTACCTCTACATGGACGGCGACGGCTTCGCGGACCGCCTGATCGTGGCCGAGGACGGCCGCGTCCGCAACGAGTACACGGACGCCGAGGGCACCACGCACATCGGGGCGTTCGACGTCGTCCCGCGCCTGGACGACTTCCTCGCCGAGCACCCGGACTTCAGCCTCAACGGCGCCCGCGGCGTGCTCGCCATGACCGGCTACGACGGCGTGTTCGGCTACCGCACCTCGGCCCGCGAGTTCGGGGACAGCCCCACGTTCGACGCCGACGTCGCGGCCGCCACCGAGGTTGCCGACGCGCTCAAGGACAGCGGCTGGGAGTTCGCCTCCCACACGTGGGGCCACCGGACGGTGCCGAAGCTGACCATGGAGGAGCTCGAGTTCGACATGAGGCACTGGCACGAGGAGGTCGAGCCGATCCTCGGCCCCACGGACATGCTCATCTACCCGTTCGGCGCGGACGTCACCGGCCCCGGCAAGTACACGGAGGACAACGAGCGGTACCGCTACTTCCGCGAGCTCGGCTACCGCTCCTTCTTCCTCGTGGACGGCACCTCCAAGGCGTGGGGCCAGCTCGAGCCCGGCTACTACCGCGGCTCGCGCATCAACGTGGACGGCATCAGCCTCGCCGCGGCCGTCTCGGGCGAGCGGCCCGTGCTGGAGGAGTTCTTCGACCCCCGGTCCGTCCTGGACCCGGCCCGCCCCGAGTCCATCCGCGGCCCGAAGAAGCCGAGCCCGGCGCCGTCGTCGCCCGCCGCGGCCCCGAGAACCCCGCGACCCTGAGGAGAGCACCATGTCCATCCCCGCCACCGAGGTCGAGGCCCGCTGGAACGCGGCCGCCGAGCCGTTCACCGCCGTCGTCCGGGAGGTGCGGGACTGGGACGCCGCCACCCCGTGTGAGGGCTGGGACGCGCTGGACCTGCTGGACCACGTGATCGCCGGCCAGCGCGACTTCGCCGCCCGCCAGGGCCGGGAGGTGCCCCTCTTCGACGGGTCCCGCCAGCAGCTGGCCACCCAGTGGGCCAAGCACGCCGCCGCCATGTCCGCCCTCGCCGGTGACGAGGAGTTCATCATGCGGCCCATGAAGACCGCGCTCGGGGAGATGCCCGTGGGCGAGGCGTTGATCCGCTTCCACGCGTTCGACGTGATCGTGCACCGTTGGGACCTGGCCCGCTCGCAGGGCGTGGACGCGCGGTTCACGGACGCGGAGATCGACTGCGTGGAGGAGTCGCTGGAACTGTTCGGCGACGCCGCCTACACGCCCGGCATCCTGGGCGAGCCCGTCCCCGTGGCCGACGACGCCGACCGGCAGACCCGCCTGCTCGGTCGCCTGGGCCGTCGGGGCTGAGACCAGGGCAGGACCCGTCCCCGCACCCCAGGAGGCACCGTGAGCGAGTCCACCGGTTTCAGCGCCGCGGAGCAGGCCGCGATCGCCGAGCGCGCGCAGGAGCTGCGCGCCCAGCGCGGCGGCAGGAAGAAGGCCGACGCCCTGCAGGACCTGCTGGTGAAGATCGAGGAGATGCCCGAGCAGGACCGCGCCATGGCGGTGGGGGTGCACCGGATCGTCACGGAGGCGGCCCCGGAGCTCGAACCCCGCACCTGGTACGGCATGCCCGCCTACGCGCGCGGCACGGACGTGCTCGTGTTCCTGCAGGTCAGCAGCAAGTTCGGCGTGCGGTACACAACCCTCGGCTGACGTCCGGCGCAGAGTGGTCACGACACGCCGCGTCGCGCACGCGGAGACGGCGTGTCCTGACCACTCCGCGGGCTTTCCGGCCCCTCCGAGCCCGCCGGCCCCTCCGCGGCCCGGGCTGCCCGTCGCCAGCGCCGCACCGCCCACAGGGTCAGACCGCCCACGGCGAGCCAGCCCACCCCGAGCAGCACGCCGTTCACGACGCCCGGGCGCACCGCGAACGCCCCCATCGCCACGAGGGAGAGCTGCCCGGGGATCACGCCGACCGCGGTGGAGCCGGCGAAGATCCCCAGCGGCACGGCGAGCGCGCCCGCCCCGTAGTTCACGGGCCAGTACGGCAGCCCCGGGGCGACGCGCAGGGCCAGCAGGGCGAGGAACCCGGTGTCCTCGAGCCGCCGCTCCACGGTCTCGGCGTGGCGGCCGAGCCCGCGCAGGACCACCTCGCGTCCGACCGCGCGCGCGATGCCGTACGCCCCGAGCGAGCCCAGCAGGGCTCCGACGACGGACAGCACCGTCCCCTCGATCGCGCCGAAGAGCACACCGGCGGTGACCGCCATGATCGTCACGGGGATGGGGGTGAGCGCCACGGCCGCGTACAGCACGGTGAACGCCAGCCAGCTCCACCAGCCGAAGCCGTCCAGCTGGGCGCGCAGCTCGTCCACGCCGGGCAGGCGCACGGTGAGTGCCAGCCACACGAACGCCGCCACCACGAGGACGAGGGCGGCGGTGCGCAGGATCGACACCCCGCGGTGCCCTGTGCGGGCGGGCAGGGTGGAGGCGGCGCCGGAGTCGCGCGGCGGCACGGCGGTGGAGGGCATCGGCTCAGGCTACCGGCAGCCGCTCCCTCCGCATGTCCTCCCTGGCCTGCGGTCACGCCCTGCTCTGCTTTGCTGGATCACACGCGTGTGACTCATCCACACCTGTGGACAACTCTGTGGAGAACCCTGTGCACGCGGCCCGCCGGGTGTGGACGGAGGGGCTCAGACGGTGGACGCGCCGGGCGCGTCGTCACCCGGACCCGCGTCGCCCGGCCCCGCCGCCGGCTCGTCCTCGAAGGCGGGACCGCCGTCGTCCTCCCAGGCCGCGGCGGCGTCGTCGTCCCTGTCGGTCTCCTGCACCTGGTCGTGCAGCCGCTCCATGCGGGTGTCCAGGTCAGCGGCCACGCGGGCGGCGGCCACGAGCTCGGTCGCGATGTCCGGGGGCACGCCGCCGTCGAACTTGTAGTTGATCTTGTGCTCGAGCGTGGCCCAGAAGTCCATGGCGCTCGTGCGGAACTGCATCTCCACGGTCACCGGGATCGTGCCGGTGGACAGGTGGATCGGCACCTGCACGAGGCAGTGCAGACTGCGGTAGCCGGAGGGCTTGGGCCGGGAGATGTAGTCCTCCACCTCGAGCACCCGGATGTCCGGCTGCTGCGTGAACTGGCGGAACACGCGGTACACGTCCCGGGCGAAGCTGACGATCACGCGCGCCCCGGCGATGTCCGTGACGTTGGTGCGCAGCGCGTCCAGGTCCAGGGACAGCCCGCGGGCGGAGGCCTTGCGCAGGATCGACTCCGGCGACTTCACCCGCGTGACGATGTGCTCGATGGGGTTGTAGTCGTGCAGGTGCGTGAACTCGTCCCGCAGCACCTCGAGCCGCGCCTCCACCTGGAGCAGGGCCGAGCGGTACTCGAGGTCGAAACGCTCCACGTCCTTGCGCAGGCGATCCAGCGCCTCGGACATCGCGGGGGAGAGCTGCGTCAACTCGGACACGGGGGTGCCGCGCAGCGCCTCGACGTCCGCCGAGGGCGTGGGCGCGTCCGGGGAAGGGTCCTGCTCCATGGCCTCAGAGCCTACGGCGGGATCCTGCGAGACGGCTGGCCGTCCACAGGCCCGACGGCGGCCCGTCAGTCCTCGGCGGGGATCAGCACGCGCTCGAAGGCGGCGCGCTCCTCGTCGGAGACGGCCACGGGCCGCCCGACCGCCGGGTCCACCTGCACGAACACGGCGTCGCACAGCACGCAGCGCCGCCCGTCCTGCCACAGCTCGTGGCGCAGCGTGAAGGACGTCCGGCCGATCCGCAGGATCCACACCCGCGCCGTCACCTCGGGCCCGGCGTAGACCACGGGCGCCTCGTACTGGACCTCCATGGACCGCACGACGCGCTGGACGTCCGGGGACGCCGTCGTCGTGGCCCACGCGGCCAGGGCGCGCACGCGCGCCTCCTCGGCGAGGGTGAGCAGGCGGGCGTTGTTGACGTGGCCGTAGCGGTCCTCGTCGGACCAGCGCAGCTGCAGCCCGACCTCGAACGGGGTCGGCGTGCCGGCGTCGGCGGGGGTCTTGGGGGTGGTCGGCTGAGTCACGGGGTGAACACCTTTCCTGGGTTGAGGATGCCGTGCGGGTCGAACACGGCCTTGATGCGCTGCTGGAGGTCGTGCTGGGCGTCGCCGAGCTCGTCCCGCAGGAACGCGCGCTTGAGCAGGCCCACGCCGTGCTCGCCGGTGAGCGTGCCGCCGAGTTCCAGGCCCGCGCGGAACAGCTCGCGGGCGGCCTCCCACACGTCCGCCGGGATCGACGCGGCGTCCTCGGCCGCGCCGCCCACCTGCGCCGCGGCGCCGAACAGCAGGATCGGGTGCAGGTTGCCGTCCCCGGCGTGGGCCGTGGTGGGGATGGCGACGCCGGTGCGTGCCTCGATCTCACGGATCCGCGCGAACATCTCGGCCATGCGGCTGCGCGGGACGGCCACGTCCTCCACGAGCGGGGTGCCGAGGCGCTCGAGCGCGGGGAACGCGGTGCGGCGCAGGGCCATGAGGGCCTCCCCCCCGGCGGGGTCCACGGTCACGGTGACGTCCCCGCCGTGGGCGCGCATGAGGGCGGCCATGGCCTCCCCGTCCGCCTCGGCGCCGGCACCGTCGGCCTGCACCAGCAGGAACGCGCCGGACTCGGGCAGGGCGGCCCCGCGTTCGGGCCCCGCGTGCGCGCGCACCGCGGCGAGCGTCGCCTCGTCCATCAGCTCCATCAGGGCGGGCACGTGACCGGCCCCGGTGATCGCCTCGGCCGCGGCGGCGCCCGCGACGACGTCCGGGAAGAACCCGCCGAGCGTCACCGGCACGCCGCGCACGGCCGGCCGCAGCGCCAGCGTCGCGCCCACGATCACGCCGAGCGTGCCCTCCGAGCCGATCATCAGCGCGACCAGGTCGTAGCCGGTCACCCCCTTGACGGTGCGGTGGCCCAGCCGCAGCAGGGTGCCGTCCGCGAGCACCACGTCCAGGCCCAGCACCGCCTCACGCGTGACGCCGTACTTGGCGCACAGCAGCCCGCCGGCGTTCATCGCGATGTTGCCGCCCACCGTGGAGATGTCCTTCGACGCGGGGTCCGGGGCCCACCACAGCCCGTGCTCGGCGAGCGCGGCGTTCAGCGCCCCGTTGAGGATCCCCGGCTCGACGACGGCCACGCGGTCCGCGGGGGAGACCTCCAGGATCCGGTCCATCGCGGTCATGTCCAGGACGATCTCGCCCGCCCCCGCGACGGCGCCGCCGGCCAGCCCCGTGCCCGCTCCGCGGGTGACCAGCGGGGTGCGGGTCCCGTGCGCGATCCCGCACGCGGCCTGCACGTCCTCCACCGTCCGCGCGCGGACCACGGCCAGCGGCGCGGCCGGGGAGCGATGCCCCGAGCGGTCCGCACGGGCGGCCTCGAGTGCGGCGGCGGAGACGTCCACGCGGCCGGGCAGCTCCGCCTGCAGGCGGGCGACGACGTCGGCGGGCGGGGCGTTCGCGGCAGGCGGGGCGGC
This sequence comes from Micrococcus sp. MS-ASIII-49, assembly GCF_000946635.1. NCBI lineage: Bacteria > Bacillati > Actinomycetota > Actinomycetes > Micrococcales > Micrococcaceae > Micrococcus > Micrococcus sp. MS-ASIII-49. The sequence goes on along the minus strand of NZ_JXSP01000084.1, from coordinate 27,767 downwards.
GGGGGTCGGGTCGAGGGGTGCGGAGAGGTCCATGTCCACCAGTGTCGCCGATCACACGGGGTGGAACGTGCGTCGGCCGGTCCGATGACGCGTCCGGCCCCGTCCCTAGACTGGCGGCCATGACCTTCCCGGACCCCGCTGCGCCGCGCCCCCGCGTCCACGTGCTCACCCTGCGCCCGGGTGGAGCCCGCGAGGACACCGTCCACCGCGTGGGCGCCGTCCTCGCCGAGGCCTTCGCCACGGACCCGTACACGCTCGGGCTCGTGCCCGAGGACCGGCGCGAGGCCCGCCTCGAGCGCAAGTTCACCGCCGCCGTGCGCCACGGGCTGCGCGCGGGGGCCGACGGCGCCCCGCTCGGCGCCGTGGACGTCGCCGTGGACGCCGACGACGGCACGCTGCTCGGCGCCGCCGTGTGGACCTCCCCCGCCACACCCCGCGGGGTCGACGTGCCGGGCCTGGTGGCGGGGCTGCCCGCCGCCGTCGCCGTCCACGGCCGCCACACCCTCGCCCTGAAGCGCATCCAGGCCGCCTGCGAGCGGGCCCGCCCGGCGGGCCGGCACTGGTACCTCGAGGAGGTCGGCACCGTCCCGTCCGCCCGTGGACGCGGGGCGGCGAGCGCCCTGGTGCGCCACGGCCAGCGCCGCGCGGCGGGCCTGCCCGTACACCTGGAGGCGTCCGTGCCCGCAACCGTCCCGTTCTATGAGAGGCTCGGCTTCCGTGCCACCGGCCACGTGCCCGTGCCCGGGGGCGAGCCCCTGACCTGTCTGCGCTGGGAGGCCTGAGATGAGACACCCGATCCCCGACTACCTGGCGAACCTGATCACCGAGCTCGGCGCCGTGAACCCGGGCGAGACGGCCCAGTACATCCCCGTGCTCGCGGAGGCGGACCCGGACCGCTTCGGCATCGCGCTCGCCACCCCCACCGGGCGGCTGCACTGTGCGGGGGACGCGGACGTGGAGTTCACCATCCAGTCCGTGTCCAAGCCGTTCACGTACGCGGCCGCGCTCGTGGACCGGGGCTTCGCCGCCGTGGACCGGCAGGTGGGGCTGAACCCCTCGGGGGAGGCCTTCAACGAGCTCTCCCTCGAGGTGGAGTCGCACCGCCCGGACAACGCCATGATCAACGCCGGCGCGCTCGCGGTGCACCAGCTGCTGGTGGGGCCGGAGGCGAGCCGGAAGGAGCGGCTGGACCGGGCCGTGGAGATCATGTCCGTGCTCGCCGGGCGTCGGCTCTCGGTGGACCGGGAGACGTACGAGTCCGAGATGGCGGTCTCGGACCGCAACCTCTCCCTGGGACACATGCTCCGCAGCTACGGGGTGCTGCAGGACTCCGCCGAGGAGATCGTGGCCGGGTACGTAGCGCAGTGCGCCGTGCTCGTCACCGCCAAGGACCTCGCCGTGATGGGCGCGTGCCTGGCCACCGGGGGCATCCACCCGATGACGGGTGAGCGCGTGCTGCCGTCCATCGTGGCGCGGCGCGTCGTGTCCGTGATGACCTCCTCCGGCATGTACGACGCCGCCGGCCAGTGGCTCGCCGACGTCGGGATCCCGGCCAAGTCCGGCGTGGCGGGCGGCGTGCTCGGCGCGCTGCCGGGCCGCGTGGGGATCGGCGTGTTCTCCCCGCGCCTGGACGAGGTGGGCAACTCGGCGCGCGGCGTGCTGGCGTGCCGCCGCCTCTCCGAGGACTTCCGGCTGCACCTCATGGACGGCGACAGCCTGGGCGGCACCGCCGTGCGCTTCGTGGAGCGGGAGGGTGACCGCGTGTTCCTGCACCTGCAGGGCGTGATCCGGTTCGGCGGTGCGGAGGCGGTGCTGGACGCGCTCACGGACCTGCACACCGGTGCGGAGAAGCCCGGCACCGGGTGGGACGCCGCCGTCTACCCGCGGTGGCAGGAGGCCGCGGCGGACAGCGCGGCGCTCTCGGCCGCGACCGGCGGCGGGGCGGTGTACGAGGCCGCCGCCGTGGCCGCCCGAGACGAGGACGACGGGCCCATCCGCACCGTGGTGCTCAACCTCGCGCGGGTGGACCGGATCGAGGATGTCGGCCGGCGGCTGATCGCCGAGGGCGTGCGTCGGCTGCAGGCCGACGGCGTGCGCGTGGAGGTCGAGGACCCGGAGCGCATCCTGCCGCTGGAGGAGCCCGCCGTCCCCTGAGGCGGCGGCGCGGGCGGGAGGGGACGCGGCGGTGTTCTCCGTCTCGCTCCCTTTCGTTCATCTGCTGTTCATGTGAGAATGGGCGGTCTGATCCCTTGACCCCCGTTCGAGGACGACCCCCATGCCCCTTTCCACCCTCCGCGTCAGCCTGCCCTCCGTCCGCCGCACCCGTCCCGCCCCGCAGGGGGTCCGGGGGCGGATCGCGCACGCCGTCGTGTCCCGGCTGCGCCCGCGCCCCGTGCCGCCGGTGGACCGTCGGACCCGCCTGGCGTGGCAGGTCTCGGGGGCTCTGCCGCTGATCGGGTGCCTGACCTCGTTCCCCATCGGGATGTCCAAGGACTCCATGGTGATCCCGGGCGTCGGCTATCAGGGCGGTTTCCCCGCGGGCTGGTCGCACGCCCTCAACCAGCCGGCGTACTTCACGTGGCTGTCCAACGCGCTGGTCGCGGGCACGTCGCTGACGCTGGCCGCGCGTCGTGAGGCGCCCACGTCGGACGCGTTCTGGGCCGTGCGCACCGCCGGCCTCGGCTCGGTGATGGTCACGGGGATCGTCTACAACGCGGTGCTGCGCGGCCGCGAACAGGACACCGTCCTCTACCGGTTCAACGACGCGCTGCAGCACATCGTCAACCCCGTGCTCGCCCCGGCGGTGTGGGCGCTGTTCGACCCGCGCGGGCAGATCACGCCGCGGCGCGCCGGGCTGGCCTCGGTCATCCCGCTGATGTGGGCGGCGGTGACCATGGCGCGCGGACCCCGCATCGACTGGTACCCGTACCCGTTCCTCGACGTGCCGCGGCTCGGCCGCCGCAGCGTGGGCGTCGTGCTCGCCGGGATCCTGGCCGGCTTCACCGGGCTCATGGGCGTGCTCGGCACCGTGGACCGCCGCCTCGGCCTGGCCTGAGCAGGGGCCGTCCCCGGCGCTTTCGAACGTGAGAGAGGGCCTATCTCACGTTCGAAAGCCCCCATTCGCCCCCTTTCACGTTCGAAAGCGCGGGTGGGGAGGGCCGGCGACGACGGCGGCGCGTCAGTCGCCGCGGACGGCCTCAGCCACGGGCACGTCGCCGTCCACGAAGTCGATCTTGCGGCCCACCGTGCCCGGCTCATCGAGCACGGCCACGATCACGCGGGCGACGTTGCCGCGGCTGGCCTCACGCTGTGAGGCATCGGAGTCGGAGAGGTCCGGGTCCACGGTGATGCGGCCGGACGGCTCCGCCTCGGTCAGGGTGCCGGGGCCGAGGATGGTCCAGGCCAGCCCGGAGTCCCGCAGTGCCTCGTCCGCCTCGGCCTTGGCCTGCGCGTACGTGTAGAAGGGGTCGTCCTCGGGCACGTCGTGGTGCAGGGACGCGCCGAGGTAGGACACCATCACGTAGCGCCGCACACCCGCGGCCTCGGCGGCGCGCATGCTGGCGACGGCGGCGTCGTGGTCCACGGCCCGGGTGCGCTGGGCGTCCCCGCCGCCGGCGCCCGCGGAGAACACGACGTTGTCCGCGTCGCGCAGCGCGTGGACCAGCTCCTCCTGGTCCGCCTTCTCGATGTCCAGGACGAGCGGTTCGGCGCCGGCGGCGCGGACGTCCTCGGCGTGGTCGGGGTTGCGGATGAGGGAGACGACGTCGTGGCCGGCCTCCGCCAGCAGGGGCGCAGCGAGCAGGGCCACCTTGCCGTGGCCGCCGATGATCACGGTGCGGGTCATGGGGATCTCTCCTTCGGTTCGATCGGGTGCTGGACTTCCACAGTAGGGAGAGCCCGCCGCCGGTACGAGGGTGGAGCGGCGCGCGACCGCCACCCCGCTCCTCAGCTCTCCGCCTGGCCCTCCCGCCAGTAGCCCATGAAGGAGACGTGCTTCTTCGGCACGCCGCCGGGGCCCACGCTGAGCCGGCGCAGGGCGCGCACCATCGCGGACTCCCCGGCGAGGAACACGTAGGCCTCGGGCCGTTCGTCGGCCTCGAGGGCGGCGACGGTCCACTCGCGCTCGACGGAGGCCGCGGGCGGCGCGACCGGCCCGCCGGCGTCGTCGGGGTCCACGCCCAGCAGGGCGGCGAGGCGGGCGTGCGCCCAGGACCCCGACGGCGCCCCCGGCGCCCGGCGGCCCACGTGCAGGCGCACGCGGCCCCGGTCCGCCAGCTCCGTCACGGCCCGCCAGTCCCACGGCTCGGGGACGGCCAGGCGCTCGGCGATCAGGTCGGCGGCCTGTCCGTCGTGGGGCAGCTCGAGCACGAGGTCCGCCTCGCCGTCGAACCCGCCGAACGGGTCCGCGAGCTCCTCCGCCACGGACACCAGGGCGGGGACGGCGGTCTCGTCGCCCACGGCCAGCACCCGGTGCGCCCCCGTCTGCCGCCAGCCGGACCACGCCGGCGCCTCCGCCGAGGGCACCAGCACGTTCACCGCGTCCCCGGCCTGGACGGCGCGCGCCCAGCGCAGGCCCGGCCCCTGATGCGGGTCGGCGGGGTCGTCCGGGTCGCCGTGCAGCACCACGTCCACGGTCAGCGAGGGCACCTGCCGCCCGTCGAGCCGCACGAGCCCGGCCGAGCGCACCGTGTACGTGCGCATCCAGCCGCGCTCCTCCTCGGGGATGGCCAGGAACCCGGCGCGGAACCCGGCGGACAGGTCCGGGTCCGCCGACGTCCCGCCCGGCGGGGGGATCAGCAGCTTCACATAGGCGTCCCGGCGTGGCCGCGCGCCCCGGTACAGGGCGTGCAGGTCGGCGACGCCGGGCGGCAGCAGTCCCAGCAGGTCCCCGCTGGCGGCCTCCAGGTCCGGGCCCGCCAGCACGATCCGCCGGAACCCGCGGCACGGCTGCTCCACGGACACCACGCGCGTGTGCACCACGATCATGCCGTCGGCGCTCATCGGCGGTCCCCGGCCCCGCGCGGCAGCACCACGGGGTGGCCCAGCAGCGGGTCGGCCACCACGTCCGCGTCCAGGCCGAACACCTCGGCCAGCACCTCCGGCACGATCACCTCGCCCGGCGTGCCCTGCGCCACCACCCGGCCCGCGGCCATCGCCACGATGTGGTCCGCGCTGCGCGCCGCCAGGTTCAGCTCGTGCAGCACCGCGACGACGGTCGCCCGGCCCTCGCCACGCGGGTCCGGGAGCGCGCGCACCAGGTCGAGCACCTCCACCTGATGGCTGAGGTCGAGGTAGCTCGTGGGCTCGTCGAGGAGCACCACCGGGGTCTGCTGGGCGAGCACGAGGGCGAGCCACGCCCGCTGCCGCTGCCCGCCGGAGAGCGTGTCGGCCTCGCGCTCGGCGAGCTCGACGAGGTCGGTGCGCTCGAGCGCCGAGGCGATCGCGGCGTCGTCGCCGGCCGCCCGGCCGCCCAGGAGCCCGCGGTGCGGGTGACGGCCGCGCGCCACGAGCTGCGCCACCGTCATGCCCTCGGGCGCCACGGGATGCTGGGGCAGCAGCGCCACGGTGCGGGCGTAGTCGCGCGCGGACACGCGGGCGGCGTCCCGGCCGAGCACCTCGATGCTCCCGGCGCGCGGGGCGAGCTGGCGGGTCAGGCCGCGCAGCAGCGTGGACTTGCCGCAGCCGTTGGCGCCGATGATCGCGGTGACGCGCCCGGCGGGCACGTCCAGGTCGAGGTCCTCGACGATCGGCGGTGCCGAGACCGGGCCGTAGCCGAGCGTCAGGCCGCGCAGGCGGATCGCGACGTCGTCGGCGGCCCCGGCGCGCGGTGCGGCGGGGGACGGGGCGGTGAGCGGGGGAGCGGTCATGCGGAGCGCACGCCTCCTGGGGTCCGGCCCTGGCGCAGCAGCAGCCAGAGCATGAGCGGGGCGCCGGCGGCGCCGGTGAGCACACCGGTGGGCAGGGCGGCGCCGGTGAGCAGGGGGACGGCCTCGCCGGCCACGAGGTCCGCGAGCAGCACGAGCGCGGCGCCCGTGAGCGCCGCCGCGGGCAGGGAGGGCAGGCCGCGGGTGAGCCCGCGCGCCACCGGGGTGGCCAGCAGCGCCACGAACGCCAGCGGTCCCACGACGGCGGTCGCCACGGCGGCCAGCACCGCGCCGAGCCCCAGCGCCGCGGCCGAGGTGGGGCGCGGTCGGGCGCCGAGGGCGTGCGCGAGGTCCGGGCCGACGTCGGCGGGGGCCAGCCGCGCGTGCAGCACCCCCGCCAGCGGCAGGGCGGCCACGAGCACGCCCGCGAGCAGCGCGATGCGCCCCCACGTGACGCCGTTGAGCGAGCCGGCGATCCAGACGGTGGCCGACTGCAGGTCGTGCTGGGCCAGCGAGAGCATGGCCCCGGCCACCACGGCCTGGCCCGCCGCCGCCACCGCGATGCCGGCCACCACGAACCGTTCGCCGCCCACCGAGCGGGCCGTGGCGAACACGGCGACCACCGCCGCGAGGCCGCCGATCAGTGCCGTGGCGGCGCGCGTCAGGTCCGATCCGCCGCCGGTCTGCCCGGCGGTCGCCAGCATCCCCAGCACGACCGCCGCCGCGGCGCCCTGGGTGACGCCCAGGATGTCCGGCGAGGCCAGGGGGTTGCGCAGGGTGCGCCGGTAGAGCGCGCCGGCCGCGCCCAGGGCGGCGCCGGTGAGCACCGCGGCCACGGCGCGGGGCAGCTTCTCCTCCAGCACGATGAAGCTCGCCCCCGGGATCGTCTCCCCGGCCAGGATCCGCACGAGGTCCGGGACGGTCACCTGGTACGTGCCCCACACCACGCGCAGCAGTGCGAGGACCAGCACGGCCACGGCGAGGCCCGCACAGGCCCATCCGAGGCGGCGCCGGTCGGAGCGGCGCAGGCGGGCGACGACGTCGGCCGCGGCGGTGCGCTGGAGGCTCATGCGGCCACCCCCGGGCGGCGCAGCAGCGCCAGCAGCACGGGCACGCCGAGCAGGACGGTGGTCACCCCGAGGTGGATCTCCCCGGGTGCCACGACGAGCCGCCCGGCGAGGTCCGCGAGGATCACGAGGACGGCGCCCCACAGGGCGCAGCCGACCATCAGGGCCCGCGTGCTCGGCGGCCGCAGACGGCGCAGCGCGTGGGGCACGAGCAGTCCCACGAACCCGACCGGCCCGGCCAGCGCCACCGCCGTGGCCGTGAGCAGCACGACCGCGCCCAGCAGCACCGCGCGCACCCGCTCCGGGCGCCCGCCCAGGCCGTGCGCGAGGTCGTCGCCCAGGGCGAGGGCGTCGAGCCCGGGGGCCACGGCGACGGCGGCGAGCAGCCCGACGGCGATCACGGGCGCCAGGGCGAGCGCCTCGCCGAGGTCGGCGCGGGCCACCGTGCCCACGGCCCAGAACCGCAGTCGGTCCTGGACCGTGGGGGAGAGCACGAGCAGCGCCGTGGTGCCGGCGGTGGCGCCGGCGGTGATCGCGGCGCCGGCCAGCACGAGCGCCATGGGGGAGGGGGCGCCGGGTGTCGTCCGGCCCCTCCGCGTGGCGGCCGCGGCCACCGCGTAGCCGAGCGCCGCCGCGACCAGCGTCCCGACGGCGGCCAGCGCCAGCACCCCGAACGTGGAGCCGGCGACGCCGAGCGCCATGCCCGCCGCCACGGCCAGCCCCGCGCCGGCGGAGAGCCCGAGCAGCCCCGGGTCGCCGAGCGGGTTGCGGGTGGCCCCCTGCAGGGCGGCGCCGGCCACGGCCAGCGCGGCCCCCACGAGCGCCCCCGTCACCACGCGGGGCACGCGGGAGGCCACGGCCGCCGCCTCGATGCCCTCCGGCACGGGGTGCCCGGTGATGACCGCGCCCAGGGTGTCGAGCGCCGTCGTCGCCGGCACGGTGCGCGCGCCGAGGGCGACGCCGGCCACGAGCGCCGCCAGCAGCAGCGCCGCGGGCAGGGCGCCCATCAGCACGCCCGCGCGGACGCGGGCCGGGGAGGCCAGGGCCGTGGACGGCATGGGGAGGGATCAGCCCTGCGCGGTCTTCGCGGCCTCGGCGATCGGCGGGACGACCTTCTCGAGCGCGAACGGGATGGACAGCGGGGAGATCGCGGAGACGGAGAGGACCTCCTGCTCGTCCGTCTGCAGGACGAGGGCGCCGGCCTCCACGGCCGGGATCGAGCCCAGCAGGGGGTCGGACTCGATGGCCTCGCGGACCGAGTCTTCGGCGGCCCAGGAGACGAACACGTCCGACTCCAGCTCGTCCGCGCGCTCGGGCGACCACGTGAAGAAGAACGCCTGGTCCTCCGGGGAGTTCTCCGTCACCACCGGCGCCTGCTCCATGCCGAGCAGCTCGAGGAACTTCGGGCGGTTGTCCACGTCCGTGTAGATGCTGATCTGGTCCGCGGCGGCGGGGTCGATGGTGCCGTAGACGAAGGACGCGCCCTGGAGATCCGCGTGCTTCTCGCCGGCGTCCTTGATCTGCTGCTCGAGGTCCGCGATGAGCTCCTCCGCCTCCTGCTCCTTGCCGAGCACGCGGCCGATGACCTCCGTGGACTGCTGCCACGAGGTGCCGTAGGCGGGGACGTCCTTCGGGTAGGCCACGGTGGGGGCGATCTTCGAGAGGCGGTCGTAGTCCTCCTGCGTGATGCCGGAGTAGACGGCGAGGATGACGTCCGGCTTCACGGCGGCGATCGCCTCGGCGTCGATGCCGGAGGCCTCGGACCACTGCACGGGCTTCTGGGCGCCCTCGGTCTCGGCGAGCTTCGCGTCGAACCAGTCGGTGGACTTCTCCGCGTTCCCGCCGAACTCCACGGCGGCCATGCCCACCGGCACCACCCCGAGGGCGAGGGCCACGTCCTGGTTCACCCAGGACACGGTGGCCACGCGGGTCGGGCGCTGCGGGATCTCGGTGGTGCCGTAGACGTGCTCGATGCTGCGCGGGAACGCGGCGTCCCCGCCCGCGGCGTCCGACGACGACGCACCGGCCGACGAGGACGAGGCCGAGCCTCCGGCCGGGCCGGTGGAGCACGCGGCGAGCAGGAGGGTGAGGCCGACTCCCCCGCCGGCGAGGAGGGAGCGGCGGGACAGGGGGGACGGTGCCATGGTGGTGGCCTTTCACGGTCGCGACGCGCGGGCGCCGGGCGGAGGGGGTCGGGTCTGCGGTCGGAGGATGCGTCGGCCCTGCCGGGCCGGCATTAGCAAACACTGACGTGAGGTAACTCCGGAAGGTTAGGGCAACCTAACGCCCCTGTGCAATCCCGGTGAGGGGCGTCGTCGGGGGAGGTGGGCGGGATACGGTGGCCTGGTGAGCCAGAACCCCCTCCCCGCCCCGCGCGGCGACGCGCAGCGCGGCGCCGCCGACCACCACGACCGGGTCTCCGCGATGTTCGACGCCATCGCCGGCCGCTACGACCTGATGAACGCCGTCATGACATGGGGTCAGGAGCCGCGCCTGGTGCGCCACACGGTGGCGCGGGCCAACATCCCCGCGCAGGCCCGCGTGCTCGACCTGGCCACCGGCACCGGCGACCTCGCGTTCGAGGTGCTCAAGCAGCACCCCGACGCACAGGTGGTGGGCGCGGACATCGCCGCCGAGATGATGGAGGTCGGCCGTGCCCGCGCGGGCGGGGACCGCATCGAGTGGGTCGTCGCGGACGCGACGGACCTGCCGTTCGAGGCCGACTCGTTCGACGCCGTGACCCACGGCTACCTGCTGCGCAACGTCGCGGACATCCCGGCGACTCTCGCCGAGCAGTTCCGCGTGCTGCGGCCCGGCGGCTGGGTCGCGGCCCTCGAGACGTCGCCGGCGCCGGACAACGTGCTCAAGCCGTTCTCCTCCTTCTACATCCACCGGGTGATGCCGCAGCTCGCGAAGCTGATCGCCGACCGGCCCGAGGCCTACGCGTACCTGTCCTCCTCGACGAAGGCGTTCCACACGCCGGACGAGGTCGCGGACCTCTTCGCCGAGGCCGGCTTCGTGAACATCGGCCACGAGACCCACATGTTCGGCACCCTGGCCACGCACTGGGCCATGAAGCCGGTCGACTGACGCCGGCCACGCGGCGCGGCGTCAGCACAGGGCGGCCCCGGTGGCGCCGCCGGATGCGTCAGGGCTGTGACGAGTCACGCTGATGTCCGCAATCCGAGAAGACTCTGGGCCGACCCGGCTGATCCGCGTAGCATGGGGCTCCGTCGAGGGGGGATCCGCGCACCCCCCGGCCTCCGGTCGCCGCCCGTCCGCCATCCCCCGGAACGGCGTCGCCCCTCCGTCGCGAGGCGCTCGTCCCCCGCAGCCCGCGACGTCCGCGTGGGCACCGTGAACCGTCTCTTGAACGTAGAGGAACCTTGTGAGCCCCATCCAGAGCACCACCGGCCCGTCATCCATGGCGGAGCTGAAGAAGGTCCTGCCCGAGCTCTCGCACCCGGACGGCGCGCCGGTGCGGGTGCTCGTCGTGGACGACGAGCCGATGATCGCCGACCTGCTCTCCATGGGCTTCACCCTCTGCGGCTGGGAGGTGATCGTGGCCCACGACGGCGCGACCGCCGCCGAGCTGGGCACCGCCGGCCGTCCGGACCTGGCGATCCTGGACGTCATGCTGCCGGACATGGACGGCCTGGACGTCCTGGATCGCCTGCGCGCCCACTGGTCGGAGATGCCCGCCATGTTCCTCACCGCCAAGGACGCGACCGAGGACCGCGTGGCGGGCCTGGCCGCCGGCGGCGACGACTACGTGACCAAGCCCTTCTCCATGGAGGAGGTGCTCATCCGCGCGCACCGGCTCGTGCAGCGCTCCGGCGTGGTCTCGGGCGGCTCCGAGGTGCTCGTGGTCGGCGACCTGGTGATGAACACCCGCACCCACGAGGTGACCCGCGGCGGCGACGAGATCGAGCTGACGGCCACGCAGTACAACCTGCTGAAGTTCCTCATGGCCAACGTCCGCACGGTGCTCTCCAAGGAGCGCATCCTGCAGGACGTCTGGGGCTACGACTTCGGCGGCCGCGCGAACATCGTCGAGCTGTACATCTCCTACCTGCGGAAGAAGATCGACGCGGACCGGGATCCCATGATCCACACCATCCGCGGCGCCGGGTATGTCATCCGGCCTGCCTGAGACCGCCGCGGTCCCGTCGGGGCACGGCAGCACCCGCCGCAGGCGGCCCACGTCGCTGGCCCGACGCATCGGCGCCGGCGTCCTTCTGATCCTGATGGCCACCATCCTGGCCTACTCGTTCTACGCGGCCGGCATCACGAAGGCCCTGCTGACCGAATCCGCCTCCCGGGACGCCTCCGAAGCATGGATCCGCGCCTCGGAGCAGCTGACGGCCCCCTCGCCGGGCGGAGGGGGCGACGGCGGCCCGGGGCAGGGGGACCTCCGCGTGCCGGGCACCCTCGGCCAGCCCGAGGGCACGGTGGTCGCGCTCGTCCCGCTCTCCGGTCTGGAGGAGCATCAGCAGGACGCCCTCATCGGGCACCGGGTCGGTGACGCCGGGGAGTCCGTGCCGCTCACGGCGCGGGAGGCCCACGACCTTCTGCACGCCCTCCGGGACCGGCCGGGCGGGCCGATGCTGGACGCCGTCGTCGGCGACGTCTCCTATCGCGTCCAGGCCCAGACCCTGACCGCGCCGGGCCCCTGGGTGGCCGCGGACCAGGTGCTCGTGGTGGGGGCGCCGACGGGCGCCATGTCCGACGTCACACGGCAGGCGCTGCTCGCGGTCGCCGTCGGACTGTCCGTCACCGTCCTCACCACCGCGATCCTGGTGACCCTGTGGCTGCGTCGGGGACTGGCCCCGCTGCGCGAGGTCGCCGCCGTCGCCGAGCGGGTCGCCCAGGTGGACATGGCCCGCGCCGGGCTCGATCCGGAGGACTCACGCATGCCGCCTCGGCTCCTGCAGGGGCCGGACGAGGTGGCCGTCGTCGCCCAGGCGCTCGACCGGTTCACCGGCTCGGTCGAGGCGGCCCTGGAGCAGCGCCGCGTGCAGGAGCAGCAGATGCGCCGGTTCATGGCGGACGCCTCCCACGAGCTGCGCACGCCGCTCGCCTCGGTGCGCGGCTACGCCGAGATGATCGCGATGACGGAGGAGCTCTCCGCGACCGGCCGGCGGTCGCTCGACCGGGTGCTGTTCCAGGCCGACCGGATGGCCGCCCTCGTGGACGACATGCTCCTGCTCGAACGGCTCGAGTCCGTCTCGCGCGGCCGGGCCATGGGCCTGAAGCCCTCCGGGGAGGTGGCGCTGGCCGAACAGGTGGACCTGTCCGAGGTGGTCCTCGAGGGCGTGATGGACGCCCGCGCGGCGTGGCCGGACCACACATGGGTGGTGGACCTGCCCGAGGGGGCGGAGCCGGGCACCCAGCGGTCCGTCACCGGCGACCGGTCGCAGCTGGCCCGCGTGGTCGGCAACCTGCTCTCCAACGCGGCCAAGCACACCCCCGTCGGGACCACCGTCACGGCCTCCGTGCGGGAGGACCGGCCCCGGCCCGGCCTCATGCTCGTCAGCGTCCACGACGACGGCGGCGGCATCCCGGCCGACCGACACGCCACCCTCTTCCACCGCTTCGTCCGCGGCCCCGGGAAGGGCCGGACGAGCGCCTCGGGCACGGAGCCGTCCACGGGTCTGGGTCTGGCCATCGTGCGCTCGATCGCGCGCAGCCATGGCGGGGACGTGACCGTGGCGTCCGAGGGCGGGTGGACGCGTTTCGACGTCGTCGTGCCCTGCACCCCGGGGCGCGCCGGGCCGGGGGCTGCGGGCTCCTGCTGCGGCTCCGCCCGGGCCGGCCGGCCCTGACCCCGGGACGGCAACCGTTGACGTATCCCCACCCCCCTGTGCGTACGGTGCCTGTGTATGACCGAAAGGGTCGTCCGGGACTTCCGGCCGATCCACCCCGACGCCGGTCGGCGCAGGCCGCCGGTGAGAGGAGCACGATCATGACTGACATCCGCCGCACCGCCACCGCCCTGACCCTCGGCGCCGCCGTCGTCACCGGCCTCGGTGCCCCCGCCGCCGTCGCGCAGACCACGGCCCCGGCCACCGAGACCGCCACCACGGCACCGGCCTCCGAGTCGCCCGCCCCCCAGGAGGAGGAGAAGGACGACAACGGCAACTGGGGCCTGTGGGGCCTGGCCGGCCTGCTGGGCCTGGCGGGCCTGGCCGGTCGCCGCAAGCGTGAGGTGCACGCCGAGCACGTGCGCCGCGACCACCACGTGGCCGGCGCGCACCGTGACCACGACGTGCACCGCGTGGACGACCGCGCCGGCGACGTGCGCACCGAGGGCGACGCCACCCGCCGCCCGGGCACCGGCGACGGCCGCTGACCCGACCCCGGCCGCCCGGAGCGGCCCGTGACCGCGACCCCCGTCCCTCCGGCGGGGGTCGCGGCGCGTCCGGGGCGGGTCTCGAATGCGCCCGTCAGTCCGCGGTGTCCCCGGCGGAGGGCGCGGCGCGCAGCACCGCGTCCGTGAGGCGGTCCAGAGCCGCGGTCCCGGCCGTCCAGCGCTGCCAGTGCAGGTGCACGTCGGCCGCGCCGAGGGCCGGGATCGTCTCGAGGTCGGGGTGCCGGCCCTCGAGCACGCCCGGCGGGATCTGCACCGAGGGGAGCATGCCCCAGCCCAGCCCGAGCTCCACCGCCCGCAGATACGCGTGCACGGACGGCACGAGGTGGGTCGGTGGGTCGGCCACGGGCCGGCCGCGGGTGACGCGGCGCAGCACCGTGTGCTGCAGGCCGTCGCGGGGGCCGTAGTCCACGATCGGCAGCGTGCCGAAGTCGACCCGGCCCCGCGCGTCGCGGTGCAGCTCCAGCAGGAAGGACGCGCACACCGCGTGATAGCGCATCGTGCCCAGCGGGGTGGAGGTGCACCCGGCCACGGGCGTGGGGTCGTCCGTCACGGCCGCCACGACCGCGCCGTCCCGCAGCAGGACGGCGGTGTGCTCCTGGTCCTCGGACTGCATCTGCAGGACGACGTCGTCCCACGTCGCCGCCTCGCGCAGCACGGGCTCCCACCACGTGTCGAGGGAGTCCGCGTTGAGGGCCACGCGCAGCGGCACGCGGCCGCCGTCACCCCGGCCGAGCGCGGCGAGCGCCTCGTCCTCGAGCGCGAGGGTCTGCCGGGCGAGACGGAGCATGCGCTCTCCGGCCGCGGTCGGCCGGACGGGGACGGTGCGGGCCAGGAGCACCTGGCCCACCTGCCGCTCCAGGGCCTTGATCCGCTGCGAGAAGGCCGAGCCGGAGATCCGCAGGGAGTCCGCGGCGGCGTCGAAGGTGCCGTGGTCGACGGCCGCGACGAGGGCGCGCAGGTGGTCGGAGTTCATGCGGTCCAGGGTAGGGGTGGCCATGAAGGATGTCTTCAGATCCTGAAGAAGATCGCGATGGCACGGACGTGGGACGGCTCCTATCCTCGCTCGGTGACCATCTTCGCCACCGGATTCCTGACCTACCTCGCCCTCATCGTCGCCATCGGCGCGCAGACCCTGTTCCTGCTGCGCCAGATCGTCCGACGCGACCGCGTGTGGACCGTCCTGACCGTGTGCTTCGTGGCCGATGTGGCGCTGCTCGTGCTCGGCGCCGGCGGCGTGGGCGTGGTGGCCGAGCGCTGGCCGTGGCTCGTGCCCGCGCTGACCGTGGCCGGCGTGGTCTACCTCCTCGGGTTCGCCGCGGGCGCGCTGCGCTCCGCCTGGCGCGGGGACCGGACCCTCAGCACCGCGGCCGCGGACGTCGAGGGGACCGGGCACGGCCCCGACCGCATCGACCTCGCGGTCCTCACCGGTGAGCTGCCGCTGATCGACCCGGTGACCGGCCGCCTGGCCGAGCGCGAGCCGGCCGGGGCCGGCGTCGGGCATCACGACGACGGCGCGCCCGGCTTCGGCGCCCCCTCAGGCGGCGGGTCGGTGACGGTGCGGCAGCGCGTGCAGCCGCGCCGCGTGGCGCTGGACCGCCCGCAGACGCCGCTGCCGCGGATCATCCTGCTGGCGCTGTCCGTCTCCCTGGTGAACCCGCACGCCATCCTCGACACCGTGGTCATGATGGGCACCTTCGCGCAGACGTTCGGGGCGGCGAAGTGGGCGTACGTGGGCGGTGCGGTGGCGGCCTCGCTCGTGTGGTTCACCGCGCTCGGCTGGGGCGGCACGAAGCTCGCCCCGTCCATGGACTCGGCGCGGACGTGGCGGATCGTGGACGCCGTGGTGGGCGTGCTCATGCTGGGAATCGCCGTGAAGGTGGGGCTCACGCTCCTCTGAGCCGCGCGGGGAGGATGATGGGGGCATGAGTCCTTCCCCCTCCGACTCCGCCCGCACCCCGACCGTCGCGGCCGGGGAGGTCATCCGCGTCTCCGCCGTCGTGCTGGCCCGCCCGGACCGCCGCGTGCTGACCGTCCGCAAGGCCGGCACCGCCATGTTCATGTTCCCCGGCGGCAAGCACCTGCCGGGCGAGGACCCCGTGGACACCGCCGTCCGCGAGGTGGCCGAGGAGACCGGGCTGCGCCTGCGCCCGGACGAGCTGACCCGCCTGGGCGCGTGGGACACCGCCGCCGCCAACGAGCCCGGCGCCGCCCTGCACTCGGAGGTGTTCGCGCTGTGGCGGCCCGTCGCCCGGCACGAGGTCCCCGAGCCGACGGACGAGATCGTCGAGCTGCACTGGATGGACCCCGCCGCCCCGGCCGCACCGGGCGGGCACGGCGTGGCCCCGCTGCTGCACCCCGTGCTGGCCGCCGTCGCCGCAGCGCCCCCGTTCTGACGTCCGCGCGGGCCGGCCGGCCCGCGCTGATGTCCGCCCCGGCCACTAGCCTGGCCCGGTGACGTCGCTGCTCCGCATCCTGCGCTTCGCGCCCCAGCTCCACCGCCTCTACCTCGGCATCGCCGTCAGCTCCGTGCTGGCCGCGGTGCTGGCCCTGGCCACCCCGTTCCTGATCGGTGCGGCCACGGACCGGATCGTCGCCGCCGTCGCGGGGGAGACCGGTGTGGCCGAGGCCGTCACCGCGGTGACCTGGCTGGCGGTCGCGTTCCTCGCCGTCGAGGTGGCGACCACCCTGGTGGCGAGTGTCGGCGGCTACTGGGGCGACGTGATGGCCGCGCGCATGCGCGCCATCCTCTCCACGCGGTACTTCGAGCAGCTGCTGCACCTGCCCCAGCGGTACTTCGACACCGCGATCACCGGGCAGGTCGTCAACCGGTTGAACCGCACCATCAACGAGCTCACCCAGTTCCTGCAGTTCTTCGCGAACAACGCGTTCACCATGCTCATCACCACCGCTGCGGTGCTCGTGATCATGGCGTTCTACTGGTGGCCGCTGGCGATCCTGCTGGCCGTCGTCTTCCCCG
Organism: Micrococcus sp. MS-ASIII-49; assembly: GCF_000946635.1. Classification (NCBI taxonomy): domain Bacteria; kingdom Bacillati; phylum Actinomycetota; class Actinomycetes; order Micrococcales; family Micrococcaceae; genus Micrococcus; species Micrococcus sp. MS-ASIII-49. The sequence continues at coordinate 11,486 of NZ_JXSP01000084.1, read as the reverse complement.
TGTACATGTGGCTCACCGCGCGGACCTCCGCGAAGTGGCAGGTGTGGGAGGGGGAGAAGAACACGGAGGTGGACATCGCCTCGGGGCGGTTCGCCGAGGTGGTCTCCCAGATGTCCGTGGTGCGGGCCTACAACCGGCAGGAGCAGGAGCTCACCGGGTTCCGCGACCGGTTCCTGCGGACCGTGGGGATCACCCGGCAGCAGTCCCGGTTCTGGCACGGCATGGACGCCGGGCGGCGGCTCGCCCTGAACGTGGCCTTCGGCGCGATGTACCTGATCGTGTTCGTCCGCACCGCGCAGGGCCTGTTCTCCGTGGGCGACATGGTGATCCTCCTGCAGCTGATGAACATGGCCCGGCAGCCGATCTTCTCCATGAGCTTCCTCGTGGACTCCGCCCAGCGCGCCGTCGCCGGGTCGAAGGACTACTTCGAGGTGCTCGCCGAGGAACGCGAGCGGGCCGGCGGGGCGGCGCTCGCGGTGGCGAGCGCGGACGCACCGCGCGTGCCGGCGGAGCCGCGGGCCGACGTCGTGCCGGGTGCGCCGGACGTCCCCGCGGACGTGCCGGCCGTGCGCTTCGACGAGGTCTCCTTCGCCTACGACGCCGACGCCTCCCGCCCCGTGCTGGACCGCGTGTCCTTCGACATCCCGCGGGGTGCCAGGGTGGCGCTCGTGGGCGAGTCGGGCGGCGGGAAGTCGACCATCGCGCACCTGCTGCTGGGTCTGTACCCGGTGACGAGCGGACGCATCGAGGTGTTCGGACAGGACGTCGCCGGGCTGGACCTGGCCGTGCTGCGCGGGCGGATCGCCACCGTGTTCCAGGAGCCGAGCCTGTTCTCCGGGACGGTGCGCGAGAACATCGCCTACGCGGACCCCGACGCCTCCGACGAGCGCGTCCGGGCCGCCGCCGAGGCCGCGTACGCGCACCGGTTCGTGGAGGCGTTCGACGACGGCTACGACCAGGTGATCGGCGAGCGCGGGCTGCGGCTGTCCGGCGGGCAGAAGCAGCGGATCGCGGTGGCGCGGGCCGTGCTCAAGGACGCACCGATCCTCGTGCTGGACGAGGCCACCTCCGCACTGGACACGAAGTCCGAACGGCTCGTGCAGGCGGCCCTCGAGGACCTGATGGTGGGGCGGTCGAGCCTGATCGTGGCGCACCGGCTGAGCACGATCGCGTCCGTCGACCGGATCGTCACGCTGCGCGGCGGGCAGGTGCAGGAGATCGGGACCCCGGCCGAGCTGGCCGAGTCAGGCGGGATCTACGCGCAGCTGCTCGAGCTGCAGAGGGCCGGCACCCAGGAGGCCCGGAAGATGCTGAAGGAGTACGGGCTGAGCGGATGATCCCGGAATCTTCTGCGGATCCGACCCTTCTGGGCGCTCCGCGGAGGCCCAGAAGGGTCAGATGCGCAACGGATTCCCCGCGCGCGGCAGGACGCCCACGACGACGTCGCCCCGACGTCTCCGCAGGGCCTGTGGACAACCGGGCCCGCCGGCGTCGGGAGCGAGCAGGATCGGGGCCATGCGCGTGCCCGGACCCTTCCCCGCCCACCTCCAGGACGCCCCGTTCACGCGGGCGCAGGCGCTGGCCGCCGGGGTGTCGGGGTCGCGGCTGCGCAGCCGGGACGTCGAACGCGTCACGCACGGCCACTACCGCTGGATCGGCCCCGTCACCGGGGCGACGCCGCCCGCACGTCCCCTCGCCACCGAGCTGTCCCGGCTGCAGGACCTGGCGGCGATGCGTCCCGACGTCGTGGTGACCGGCGAGTCCGTGGCCCGGCTGCTGGGCTGGCCCCTCCCGGACGACGTGAAGGCCCGGGTGCGCCCCACCGTCCTGCGGTCCCGCACCCGCCGGGTGCTGCGGGAGCCCGGCGTGCGCACCCGGCTCGTGGACCTGGACCGCGTCATCGTGCGGCGGGACCGGCTGCATGGGCTGCGCTGGACCTCTCACGCCGACACCTGGTTCCATCTGGCCACCGTCCTGGACCGGGACGCGCTCGTGGCGGTGGGGGATCGGCTGGCACGGGAGGACGAGCGGCGGGGGAAGGTCGCGCTGGCCACCCGCCGCGAGCTCGGTGCCGCGCTCGAGCGGCACACGGGCGAGGCCGGGATCGTGCGGGCGCGGGAGGCGCTGGCGCTCGTGCGCACCGGGTCCGACTCCCCGGCCGAGACCGAGCTGCGCCTGGCCCTGATGGCCGCGGGGCTGCCCGAGCCGGACCTGCAGATCGAGCTCTGGGACCCCGACTACTCGCTGTGGCACCCCGCCAGCGCGGACCTCGGCTACCGGCGGTGGCGGATCGCGATCCACTACGAGGGCAAGACCCACGACGGCGCCGCGCAGGTCGGCAAGGACACCCGCCGGGACGCGGTGTTCCTGCGTCAGGGCTGGCTCAACATCCGGGTGGCGGGGACGGACCGGTGGCGGGGATTCGTCGAGACGGCGGGGCTGGTGCGGGCCGCGATCGCGGAGCGTGGCGGTCTCGACGCCGGTGGCGCGGAGGATCGTCTGCGGAACTGACCCTTCTGGGGCGGGAGCGGACGTCCAGAAGGGTCAGGGGCGCAGAAGATTCCGGAAGGCCGACGACGGCGCCGCGTCACGCGACGACGCACCGCGGTCGCGCTCCTACCATGACGGGATGACCGCACCGGATCCCGCCCCCACCGACGCCCGCCGCGCGGAAGACCGCTCCGCACGCATCGCCGTCACCGTCTTCCCGCTGCTGGTGCTCGCCGCCGCGCTCGTGGGCTTCCTCGCCCCGACCGCCGCGAAGACGCTGCTGCCCCAGGTCAACCTGTTCCTCGGGATCATCATGTTCGGCATGGGCCTGACGCTGACCCTTCCGGACTTCGGCCTCGTCGCCCGCCGGCCGCTGCCCGTGCTGCTGGGCGTGGTGGCGCAGTACGCGATCATGCCGCTGCTGGGGCTCGGCGTCGCCGTCGTGCTCCAGCTGCCGCCCGAGCTCGCGGCGGGCGTGATCCTCGTGGGCTCGGCCCCGGGCGGCACGTCCTCGAACGTGGTCAGCTACCTCGCCCGCGCCGACACCGCCCTCTCCGTGGCCATGACCTCCGTGTCCACGCTCCTGGCCCCGCTGCTCACGCCGTTGCTCACCCTGTGGCTGGCCGGCCAGTACATGGCCGTCGACGGCGGCGCCATGGCCAAGTCCATCGTGAACATCGTGCTCCTGCCGGTCCTGGGCGGACTCGTCGTGCGCCTGCTGCTGCGCCGCGTCGTCGACCGCGTGCTGCCCGCCCTGCCGTGGGTCTCGGTGGTGTTCATCGCGCTGGTGGTGGCCGCCGTCGTCGGGAACAGCGCCTCCCGTGTGCTGTCGGCGGGCCTGCTGGTGTTCGCAGCGGTGGTGCTGCACAACGGGCTCGGCTACCTGCTCGGCTACGGCGCGGCGAAGCTGTTCCGGCTGCCCACGCCCGTGGCGCGCACGGTCTCGATCGAGGTCGGCATGCAGAACTCGGGCCTGGCCGCGGGCCTCGCCGCGCAGTACATCTCGCCGGCCGCAGCCCTGCCGGGCGCCGTGTTCTCGATCTGGCATAACCTCTCCGGGGCCGTGCTCGCGATGGCCTACCGCCGTTCCGACGGCCGGCGCGCCGCGCAGGAGTGAGGGCCGCGGCGCAGGTCAGCCCTGCGCGGGCGGCTCGTTGATTTGGAACGTGGCCCCGGCGGGGTCCTGCACGGTGGTGACGCGGCCGAACGGGGAGTCCTGGGGGCCGTCCAGGACCGTGCCGCCGTGCTCGCGGATCACCTCGAGCGCGCGGTCCGTGTCCGCGACGGCGATGTACATGCGCCAGTACCCCACCGCGTTCGGCGGCAGCCAGGCCCGCGCGTCGCACAGGCCCGCGGTCGCGCGGTCGAACGGGTGGTTCGTCGCGTAGCGGGGGCCGTCGTGGGCCGCGTCCTCGGCGTCGGCCGCGGTCTGCGTGTCCTCCGGGGCGCCGTCGTCCCCCAGCGGGGTGGGCTGCCAGCCGGCCACGGCGCGGTAGAACTCGGCGGACTCGTCGAAGCGGGTCGTCATGAGCTCGAACCACACGGAGGTGCCGGGGGTGAGCGGCAGGTCATGGCCGGCCAAGGTGCCGGACTGCCAGAAGCCCACCACCTCGTGGCCCGGGCCCTCGGCCATGGCCATCACACCGAGGTCGCCGACGGGCATGGCGTCCACGAGCACGGCGCCGCCGTTCTCCCGCACGGCGGTGAGGGTGGCGTCCATGTCCTGTGTGCGCAGGTACACGGTCCACGCGGCGGGCGGGGCGTCCTCGCCGGTCATCTGCGAGAGCTGGTCGGCGTCCATGGCGCCGCCCACGGAGGCGCCGTCCTTGGTGATCATGCGGTAGTGGCCGAACTCCTCGCCGGAGTCGGTGAAGGACCAGCCGAAGAGGGCCTCGTAGAAGGCCTGCTGGCGGGCGAAGTCGGGGGCGGTGTAGTCGATCCAGGCGGGGGAGCCGGCGGGGGCGGCAGGGGCAGCGAGGAGGGTCTCGCTCATGCGGCTCAGCGTAGGGCGCGCCCGGGACCCCGTCACGAGGTCTCGGGCGCGTCGCCGGGGCCGCGGACCGGCGCCGAGCTGTGGGGCGCGGCTCGCACGCACCGCGCCCCGCCTGCTCACACCTCGGTGGAGGTGGCGGTGTCCAGGTTGCCGGTGGGCTCGTCCCCGAACACGACGCCCGGTCGGGTGAGCAGGGCGCGGGCGACGGCGACGCGCTGCTGCTGACCGCCCGAGAGCTCGTGCGGGCGGTGGCGCAGGCGGGTCAGGGCGGTGTCGGCCAGGCCGGTGATCTCGGTGCCGCCAATCCTCACGGAGCCCGAGGTCGGCGTGTCCAGCCCGGCCAGGCAGTGCATGAGCGTCGACTTGCCCGAGCCCGAGGGCCCCATGATCGCCGTGAACGCGCCCGAGGCGAAGTCCACGTCCACCCCGCGCAGGGCGTGCACCTGCGCACCGCCCCGCCCGTAGGCGCGGGTGAGGCCGCGGGCGCAGACGGTGGGCGCCGTCGTCGTGGCGGCGGACGACGACGGCGTGCCCGGCCCCGGCGCGACGGGGCCGGGGGTCGTGGGGGAGGCGGGGTGCGAGGTGGGTGGGGTGTCCATGGATCCCACTCTTCCGCGCGGACGCGGCGGGGCGGATCGGAGGAGGGGACCACCTCTGCGGGCGGCGGGTCATGCCCGGGGATGAGGCGGGCCGGCGAGGCGTGGACCCGAGGGCGTCAGGCCCCCGCCGCCGGGCGGTGCCGGGCGGAGTGGGATGATGGGGACATTAGAGCCGACGCCCGCGCCAACCGCCAGGACCTGCTGGCGGCCGCCGGCCGTCTCATCGCCACCCAGGGGGCCGCGATGTCCCTCCGCGGGGTGGCGCAGGAGGCCGGGGTCGGCGTGGGCACGCTGTACCGGCACTTCCCCACGCGTCGGGATCTGCTGGACGCCGTGCTCGAGGACGTCGTGGCCCGCACCGGAGGGATCCTGCAGGCCTTCCTCGACGGGGCGGCCGGGGACGAGCGCGACGGCGGGGCCGAGGCGCGGTGGCGGCGGCTCGCCGAGGACCTGGGGGCCGTGAACCTGGCCTCGCTCGCGGCGGCCCGGGACGACTTCGACCCCGCCGACCGGCCGCCCGAGGCCCTCATCGCCGAGGCCGAGCGTGTGATCCTCGAGCTCGCGGACCAGGTGGTGGCCGAGGCGCGGCGGGCCGGGCTCGTGGGCCCGGACGTGACCGGGGCGGACTACCTGTTCGGCCTGCTCATGGTCACCCGGTCGCCGGAGTGCGCGCTGCTGGGCCACGGCCCGGACCAGCGGGGCTGGCTGCTGGACACGTACCTGCGCGGCCTGCGGCCCTGAGGGCGCGGCCGGGTCAGTCGCCCGGGGCGTCGTCCTCCAGGACGGGGCGGGCGGTGGCCCACGCGACGGCGCCGGCGAGCAGGCCGGCGCCCGCGGTGAGCGCCAGGCGCAGCAGCCCCTCGACGCCCGTGAACAGGCTCAGGCCCAGCATCACGACGGCGGCCGTCACCAGTGCGACGAAGAAGGCCACGCATTCGCTGTCCCGCTGCGCCCGCTCGGCGGCTGGGTCGGAGGCGCGGGACGTCGTCGGGGCGGGGTGGTCCAGGATGCTGCCGGTCATGGTGCCTCTCCTCCAGTGCGCGTCGGGCCGGGGCGGCCATCGGCGCGTGCACCCCGGCGGCGGACCCGCTGCGGGGCCTGCGTCCAGCATCGCGGAGGGGGTGGGCGCACCGGCAGGGCCATGAGGATGAACCTCGGGGCGTCCGACTCATACCCAGGTATGACCTGTGATTGTGCTGACAGGCGCCTGGGGAGAGGCTCAGGGAAGGGCCCCGCCGCCCAGGCCGGCCGCCGAGGCCGGCCGTTGAGGCCGGCCGTTGAGGCCCGCCGCCCAGGCCCGCAGACACGCCGCTACGACGACGGCGTAGCGGCGCGTCTGCGGGCCTCGACGAGGGGTGGGGCAGGGGCTAGGGCGGGGGCTGCAGGGCGTGCCGGAACGGCGGGTCAGAACTGCACGAGGCCCGCGCGGTGGGCGATGAGCACGGCCTGCACGCGGTCGCGGGCGCCGAGCTTGGCCAACACCCGGCCCACGTGCGTCTTCACCGTCGCCTCGGAGAGCACGAGCTCGGCGGCGATCTCCAGATTCGCGGCGCCCTGCGCCATGAGCACCAGCACCTCGCGCTCGCGCGGGGTCAGCGACGCCACGGCCGCCTGCTGCTCCTCGCACTCGGCGCTGCGGACCTGGTCCGAGCGCAGACGCGGGGCCATGTGCGTCAGGAGCCGGCGCGTCGTGGACGGGGCGATCACGGCGTCGCCCCGGTGCACCGTGCGGATCGCGGCGAGCAGCTCCTCGGGAGGGGCGTCCTTGAGCAGGAAGCCGCTGGCGCCCGCCTCGATCGCGTCGAACGCATACTCGTCCAGGTCGAAGGTGGTCAGCACCACGACGCGCGGGGCATCCGGCCGGCGCAGCAGCGCGCGGGTGGCCTCGATGCCGTCCATCTCCGGCATGCGCACGTCCATCAGCACGACGTCGGCGCCCGCCACGGACACCGACGCCACCGCCTCGCGCCCGCTGCCCGCCTCCGCCACGACCGTCAGGTCCGGCTGCGAGTCCACGAGCATGGCCAGCCCGGACCGGATCAACGCCTGGTCGTCCACCAGGGCCACGCGGACGGGGGCGGTCTCCTCGGAGCTCATGGGGTCATCCTCTCAAGTCGGGCGGGGGCGGCCACCCCTCACACCGCCGAGTACGGCAGGTGGGCGGACACGCGGTACCCGGTCCCGACGCGCGGCCCCGTCTCGAGCGTCCCGCCGAACAGGGCCGTCCGCTCGGCGGCCCCCCGCAGACCCTGGCCGCTGCCCCGGGTGGCGGGGTCGGCGGCGGCGCCGCGGCCGTCGTCGTCGATCTGCAGGTCCAGGCCGCGCGCCGTCCAGGCGAGCGTGACGAACGCATCCGCGTCCGGCCCGCCGTGGCGCAGCGTGTTGGTGAGCGCCTCCTGCACGATCCGGTACGCGGCCAGCTCACCGCCCGCCGGCAGCGCACGGCGGGGCGTGTCGGTCTCCAGCAGGGACACCTCGAGTCCGGACAGCCGCATCGTCTCCACGAGCGCGGGCAGGTCCGCGAGCCGCGGCTGGGGCCGGCGGCCCGGGGGCAGGCGGGCGCCGCGGCCGTCGGGGGCGGCGACGACGTCGGGACGCGTCCCGGTGGGGTCCGCGCGGTCCGGGGCGGGGTCGGCGGGTCGCCGGGTGTCGTCGTCCGTCACGCCGGGCACCCCGGCCACGGTCTCGCCGGTCTCGCGGAGCACGCCGGGCAGCTGGCGCATGTCCGCGAGCGCGGAGCGGCCGGTCTGGCCGATGGTCTCGAGCGCGGTGACCGCGAGCGCGGGCTTGGCGGCGGCGGCGTACCGGGCACCGTCGGCCTGGGAGATGATCACCTGCAGGGAGTGGGCGACGATGTCGTGCATCTCCCGGGCGATGTGGCTGCGCTCGTCGGCGGCGGCGAGCTCGCGCTCCTGCCGGGACTGCACCTCGAGGCGGTGGGCGCGGTCCTCGAGGGCGCGCACGGTGAGGCGGCGGTTGCGCACGACGTCGCCGAACGCCCACGCGGTGAGCACCATGAGTCCGCAGCCGATCGCCATGATGACCATGGCCAGCGGCTCCGCGGGGGAGCGGACGGTGAGGCCGTCGGGGGTGACGAACTGCGCCGGGAACAGCCACACCTTCACCCCGTTGGCCACGCCGCCGACCAGCCCCGTGAGGAGCCCGGCCACGGAGATGCTCCGGGGCGCGTTCGCGGCGAGGTTGTAGACGGTGAGCGGCACCATCAGCAGGGACAGGCTGAACTCGGGCCCGGCGAGCAGGTGCAGGACGGCCGCGGCCGTCACGACGGCGGCCGAGGCCACCGGGCGCACCCGACGCACGGCCCACGGCAGGACCATGCCGGCCCCGGCCAGGAGGGAGACGGCCGTCTGCCGGCCCTGGGGGTCCGGGGCGACCATCGGCCCGAGCGCGATCCACGGCAGCGCCACGAGCACGGTGAACAGTGCCGCGGCGGCCATCACGTCGGTGCGCACGGGGTGCAGGCGCGTCCACTGGTCGAGGCGGCGCAGGGGGTTCACGCGGGCCAGCCTAGGCCGCAGGCCGAGTGGCCGGCGTCAGTCCGCGGGATGATCCGGGACGGTCCTCAGGGCGCGAGGGAGGCGAGGACGTCGGCGGCCGGCGCCTCACGGACCCGGTGCGCCTCGGTGCCGGCCCACAGGTGGACGCGCTCGAGGTCGCCGACGGCCGCGGCGGCGGCGCGCAGCCCCTTCGTCAGGACGTTGACCTCGGGGTACGCGGCGGGGGCGTCCGGGTGCTCCGCCATGAACGCGGTGGCCAGCGACCGCGCCCACCGCCCCGTGTAGGCGCGGGTCAGGGCGGTGCGGGCCCGCCCGTCGTCAGCGGAGAAGCGTGTCCCGGCCGCACACGCCGCGACGGCCGCCCGGTGCGCCGCCGAGGTGCCCGCCTCCGGGGTGAGGAGGAACGCGGTGCCGGCCGAGACGGCGTCGGCGGTCAGCAGGGCGCGCACGTCCTCGGCGGTGCCCACGCCGCCGGCGGCCACCACGGGTACGGCGCCCGCGGCCCCCGTCCCGACGACGTCGCGCACCGCCGCCAGCACCGTCGGCAGCTCGGCGCGGGTCGGCTCCGCGGCCGGGTCCGACGTGCCCCGGTGCCCGCCGGCGCGGTGGCCCTGCACCACGAGGAACGCGGCCCCGTGCTCGAGGGCGGCCCGCGCCTCGGTCGCGTCCGTCACGGTGGCCCCGGCCGGGATGCCCGCGGCGGCCAGCCGGGCGAACACGTCCGCGGCCGGCAGGCCGAACGTGAAGGAGACCAGCGGCCACGCCTGCTCCTCGGCGGCGGTGAGCAGGGCGTCGAAGTCGGCCCGTTCGGCGTCGGGGTCCGGGACCACGTCCGCGGCCGTGGGCAGGTCGGCGGCGCCGTCGGCCGTCAGGTCCGCCCGGTACGCGGCGACGGCCGCCGCCCGCGCCGACCGTGCCGCCTCCGTGCGCGCCGCGTCCGGGATGGCCGTGTTCACCGCGTCCGGCACGAACAGGTTCACGCCCCAGCGGTCCGGCCCCTCCGCGCCCAGCAGCGCGCGCAGCGCGTCCACCTGCGCGCGCATCTGCGCGGCCGTCCGCATGCCGCCGGCGAGGAACCCGCCGCCGCCTGCGCCGACGACGGCGGCGACCAGCTCCGGGGTCGAGGGGCCGCCGGCCATCGGGGCCACCGCCACGGGCACGGGCGGGATCAGGCGGGCGCGGGTGACGTCGTCGGGGTGGGATGGCTGCGTCATGACCCCCAGAGTAAGGGGAGGGGTGTCGGCCCCACCCCGCGCCTACAGTGGGGCGCAGTACACGAGGAGAGGGGGTGCGCCGTGGAGGTGCTGCTCGCGCTCTCACCCATCCTGCTCACCCTCGTGCTGCTGCTCACCCGGCTGCCCGCGTGGGTGGCCCCGGCCGCCGGGACGGCCGTGGCCGTGCTGCTGGCCCTCACGGTCTTCGGCGTGGCCCCGGGCGACCTGGGCGGCGCGGTCGGCGCCGGCGTGCCCACGCTGCTCGAGATCCTGGCGATCATCGCTGGCGGTATCACCCTGTCCCGCGTCATGGAGTACTCGGGCGGGCACGCGCGCCTGGCCGCGTGGCTGTCGGCGGGCAACGGCCCCACGATCGCGACCGCGCTGCTCATGGTGCACGGCGTCATCCCGTTCCTCGAGACCGTGACCGGGTTCGGCGTCTCCCTGATCGTGGGTGTGCCGCTGCTGCTGGGTCTGGGCTACACGGCGTTCCGGTCCGCGCTGATCTCCGTCCTCGCGCTCACCATCGGCCCGTGGGGGTCCATGGCGCCGGGCACGCTCATGGGCGCCCGCCTGTTCGGCCTGGACTTCCGGGAGATCGGGGTCACCGCCGCGGTGTTCAACCTGCCGGCCTGCCTGGTGGCGGGCGTGGCCACGGTGCTGCTGCTGCGCGGGGCGCGCGGCATGCGAGTCGACGTCGGCCCGGCCCGGACACTGCCCTGGCTCGGCGTCGCCGTGCTCTCCGGGGTCGCCCAGTGGGCGCTGATCCTGGGGGCGAACCTCGTGGTCGGCACCGCGCCGGCGGGCGCCGTCGCCACGTTCGTGCTCACCGTGGCCTGGCTGCTCGTGATCCGCGGCGGCCGGCTGCTGCCCGGGCCGGGGCGGGACGTGGTGCCGTACCTGACGCTCATGGCCGGCACCGTGCTGGGCACCACCGTGAAGGGCGCGTTCGGGCTCGAGGGGGCGGCGGCCCTCGTGGGGACGCCGGCGCTGTGGGCGTTCGTGGCGGTGGGCGTGGGCGTGCAGCTGCTCCACCTCGACGCCGCCGCCCGCCGCCGCGTCCCCCGCGAGGCCGGGAAGCTGTGGGTGGGCACCGCCATCCCCAACGCGCTCTACGTGGCGTTCGGGCTCATCCTTTCCGCCGGCGGGGTCTCGCAGGCGCTCGCGGGCGCGCTCAGCGGGATGGGGGAGTCCTACCTGGTGGCGATGCCGTTCCTCGGCGCGTTCGCCGGCTTCATCACGGCCTCGAACACCGGGGCCATGGCCCTGATCGGCCCCCTGCAGATGGACACGGGCGCCGCCCTGGGCGTCCCCCCGCCCTGGTCCAACGGCCTGCACAACGCGGCCGCGGGCTGGGGCATCGTCGCCGGGCCCGCTCGCATCCAGGTGGCCCACGGCATGGCCGCGGGGGCGCAGTCGCCGCAGATGCCCGGCTGGGCCGTGACGCGGCGGAACCTGTTCGTGGTGCTGCTGCCGGCCATGCTCGCCGGGATCCTCGGCATGGCCGTGATGGGCTGGTTCCTGCTGCCGCGGTGACGCGCGGGGGGTGGAGCGGGGCCCGGGTGGGGCGGCCCGGTTCCGTGGGCGGAAGCGGCAGGCCAGAGCGTTCCGTGGGCAGAAGTGCCCTCTCTTCTGCCCACGGAGGCGACGGGGTTGTGGGTTCTGCCCACGG
>NZ_JXSP01000083.1:0-10824 GCF_000946635.1 Micrococcus sp. MS-ASIII-49 | reverse complement strand
TGTGGGTTCTGCCCACGGAGGCGCCGGGACTGCGGTGGCCGGCCGGGCGCGGGAGCCGGCCCGGTCCGCCCCGAGGCGGGGGCCGACGTCGACCTTCGGCGGACGCGCGGCGGCCTGTGCGCCTCCTAGGCTGGACGCCATGATTCGAGTAGTCGTGGCCGACGACCAGGCGTTGATGCGCACCGCCCTCGAGCACTTCGTGGCCCAGGCCGAGGACCTCGAGGTGGTCGGCTCCGCCGAGGACGGGGTCCAGGCCCTCGAGGCGGCCCGCACGCTGGCCCCCGACATCGTGCTGATGGACATGCAGATGCCCCGCATGGACGGCGTCGAGGCCACCGCGCGCATCTCCGCCGAGGCCCCGGGCGTGCGCGTCCTGGCGATCACCACCTTCTCCTCCGAGCAGTACCTCGTGCCCGCCCTGCGCGCCGGCGCCGCCGGCTACCTCGTGAAGGACGCCCCGCCGGCCGAGGTGGTGGACGCCATCCGCCGCGTCCACGCCGGGGACGCCGTGTTCTCCGCCCGCGTGGCCGCGGACCTGGTGGAGGCCGTCACCGCGGCCCCCGAACACGCCGCCCCGTGCCCGGCCGAGCCCCTGGCCCCGCACGAGCGCCTCACCGAGCGCGAGCTGGACGTGGTCCGCGAGCTCGCCAAGGGCGCCTCCAACGCGGAGATCGCCGGCGCCCTGTTCCTCGCGGAGGCCACGGTCAAGTCCCACATCGGCAAGGTCCTGGACAAGTGGCAGGTCCGTGACCGCGTGCAGATCCTCATCCGCGCCGCCCGCGCGGGCCTCGTGGACATCGGATGAGCACCGCGGCGCCCGCCCCCGCCCGGCCCACGACGGCGACGTCGCGCCCACCCGCCGATTCGCCCCTGGACTCCCGCCTGCCGGCGATCCTGCGCGCGGAGCCCGTCTCCCGGCACATGCGGATCGTCCTCTACGTGATCGTCGGGCTCATGGTGCTGGGGGAGATCCTCACCCTGGTGCTGGGGCCCATGGTGGCGGCCGGGCTGAGCGCCGATCCCGAACTCGCGGCCATCTTCGAGGAGGACGGCGGGCTGACGGGTGAGCGGCGGGAGCCGCTCCTGCGCTGGGTCCTGTTCCTGGCGAGCGTGCTGGTCACGCTGCTGTTCGGGTGGCAGCCCACCCTCGCGGCGGTGTTCGTGCTGCTCGGGAGCACGTTCGGGCTGGCGGGCCTCGTGGAGGCGGACCACGCGCACCTCACCCCGCACGCGTTCAGCGGCGGGGTCATCCTCGGCGCGGCCATGGTGACGCGGTACTCACACCGGGTGTTCGTCTGGTTCGCCCTGGGCGCCCTCATCCTGCTCACCGTCGCGGGCGAGGCCCTCACCGACGGCACGTGGGCGGACGAGGACAGCCTCAAGGGCGTCATGGTCGTCACGCTCATCGTCGCGCTGTGCGTGGCGGTGCCGGCCTTCATGATCCGCCGGTCCCGGCATCGGGCCCGGGACCGCGAGGCGGCCCTGCGCCGGGCCGAGGAGGCCGCCGCCTGCGCGGCGGAGGCCGAGCGGCAGCGGATCGCGGCGGAGCTGCACGACGTCGTCGCGCACGGGCTCACCGTGATCTCGATGCAGGCCGCCATGCTGCCCACCCAGAGGGACCCGGAGAAGCGGGCCGCCTCGGAGAAGGCCATCGAGCAGGCCGCCCGGCAGTCCCTCGTGGACCTGCGCCGCATGCTCACCGCGCTGCGCGGCTCCTCCCGCAACGCGCAGACGGCGGAGGGGGACGCCGTCGTGGACCTGCCGGCCCGCCTCGACGAGTTCGAGGCCCGCCTGCACGCGGCCGGGTTCGCGGTGGAGCGCTCGCTGACCGAGCTGGAGGAGCTGCCGCGCTCCCTGGAGCTGACCGTGCTGCGCGTGGTGCAGGAGTCGGTGACGAACATCCTCAAGCACGCTCCGCGCCGCGGCACGGTGCGCCTGACCTCGGAGCTCGAGGGCGCGGACCGCCTCGTGCTGTGCATCGCCAGCCCCATGGACGAGGGCGAGCCCCGCCGGGACCGCGTGGTGGTCGCGATGGCCAGCGGCTTCGGCCTGGCCGGCATGCGCGAGCGCGTGGCCGTGTTCGGCGGCACCCTCATGGCCGGCCCGCTGGGCGGCTGCTGGGTGGTCCGGGCCGAGCTGCCGCTGCGCTGAGCCGGGGCGGCGGCCGCGTCCTCCCGCGTCCTCCCGCGTCCGGGGGCGAAAGTGGGCGGTATCCGCGCGGGATACCGCCCACTTTCGCCCCCAAAGGGACGGGGTGGGGTGGCCGACGACGGCGGCCCTCAGTCCAGCGGGACCGTCAGCTTGTCGCCGGGGGAGAGGGTGTGCTCGCGGCCGGCGATGATCATCGGCACGTCGTGCCACATGCCCTCGCCCGCGGCCACCGTCACCTCCCGCTGGGTCATGTGGATGACCACGGGCTGCTGGCGGAACCGGATGGTGAAGCGGGCGCCGGGCAGCTGGGCGGGCATGCGGGGGTGCAGCCGGACGACGTCGTCGCGCGTCTCGAGGCCCGCGTAGCAGCGGATCACCGTGTCCACGGTGCCCGCCATCAGGCCCAGGTGGATGCCCTCCTTGGTGGTGCCGCCCTGCGTGTCCGAGAGGTCCGACTCGAGGGCCTCCGTGAACAGGTCCCACGACCGGTCCGGGTCCGTGCGGGCCGCCACCCACGCGTGCACCAGACGGGAGAGCGTGGAGCCGTGCGTCGAGCGGGCCTCGTAGTACGTGACCATCCGCTCGAACGCCTCCTGCGGCAGCTCGTAGCCCATGCGGCGCAGGATCCGGTCCAGCTCCTCGGCGGAGAACAGGTAGCCGAGCATGAGGGTGTCGGCCTGCTTGGAGAGCTTGTACCGGTTGGTGGCGTCGCCCTCGGCCTGCAGGATCAGGTCCATGCGGCCGATGTTCCCGTACTTGGCGCGGTAGGCCTCCCAGTCGAACTCGAGCAGGTCCTGGTAGCCCTCGAACTGGGCGAGGATGCCGGCCTCCTCGCCCTCCTCGAAGAACGGCACGGTCAGGCGGGTGCTGACCTCCTCCCAGCGCTCGATCTCCTCCTCGGAGATCTCCATGAGCTCGGGCAGGCCGTCGTCGATCGTGTCCAGCCAGCGGACCAGGCGGGCGGTCTCCGCGAGCACCCACGAGGTCAGCACGTTCGTGTACGCGTTGTTGCGCAGGCCGGAGCCGGGGGTCTCGGGATAGCCGTCGTGGAACTCGTCCGGGCCCATGACGCCGTGGATCTCGTAGCGGTCCGTGACGGCGTTGTGCAGGGTCATGGACATGAAGAACCGGGAGATCTCCACGAGCATCTCCGCGCCGTAGTCCGAGATGAAGGACGTGTCCTTCGTGATCTCGATGTACCGCAGCACCGAGTAGGCGATGTCCAGGGAGACGTGCCGCTGGTTGTGGGAGTTGTCCGGCATCCACATGCGCGAGCGCGGGTTCCACAGCTCGGTGGGCGTCTCCTCGGAGCCGTCCGCGCCGGACTGCCACGGGTACATGGCGCCGGCCCAGCCCGCGGCCTGGGCGTTGGCGCGGGCCTCGTTGAGACGCCGGTAGCGGTACATCAGCAGGCCCCGGGTGATCTCGGGGCGGCGCAGCGTGAGCATCGGGTAGACGTAGATCTCGTCCCAGAAGATGTGGCCGCGGTAGCCCTCGCCGTGCAGGCCACGCGCCCCCACGGAGGCGTCCAGATCCCGGCGGCGGCCGTAGGCCGTCTGGAGCACGTGGAACGTGTGCAGGTTCAGGGCGAGCTGCTGGCGCAGCGACGCGCCGTCCTTGCCCATCGGGACCGCGGACCCCACCGGGGCCGAGTGGCCGGCGTCGACGACGGGCGGCGCGTATTCGCCGCCGGCCTCCGCCGCCGTGGAGCGGCGCTGATGCCGGTACGGCTCGGCCAGGTCGATGCGCACAGAGAACCGGTCCCAGTTGGTGCCCCAGCGCTGCTCGTGCAGGGTCAGCAGGTTGCGGAAGTTCTGGGCGCGCTGGACGTCCTTCACCGCCGACTCCCACACGGAGGCGTTGGCGTGGTCGTGGCTCGTGGCGACGGCGGCGATCTTCTCCAGCACGAGCGGCACGCCCTCGTCCACGTGGAGGAGGATGTCCTGGCCGACCACCAGGTCCGAGCCGTCCACGGGGCGGCGGATGGGCTCGTGGTGGCCCACCGGCGCCACCTGGCGGGTGCGGGTGGCCATGGCCACGTGGATGCCGGACTGGTTGGTGGCGGTCTCGAGCAGGACGGTCTCGCCGTCGATCTCCCGGGCCTGGACCGGCTCGAGGTGCTGGTTGGCGAGGGTGCGGTCGTCGGAGACGTTGAGGTTGGCCACGCGGCCCTCGATCTTCGAGCGCACCGTGAGGTCCCCGGACCAGTTCTCCGCCACCACGGTCAGCTCGATCGCGGCGAGGTGCCGGTTGGCCAGCGAGGTGAACTGCCGGGTGTGGACCGTGGTGCGCCGGCCCTGCTCGTCCTCGAAGGTCATGGTGCGGGAGAGCACGCCGCGGCGCAGGTCCATCTCCTGGCCGTACTCCACGAGGTTCTCCTCACCCGGCAGCAGCGGGCGGCCGTGGCGCGGGGTCACCACGAGCGGGGTCCAGTCCTGGATGTTGACCATGTGCTCGGTCTCCACGACCCGGCCCTGGACCATCGAGGTCAGCCGGTTGAACACCCCGGCCATGTAGGTGCCGGGGTAGTGGACGGAGGAGATGTGCGTGCCGGGCACAGCGCCGCGGGTGCCCCAGTACCCGTTGGCCAGGGTGCACAGCACCTCGCGCGTGCCCTCGGAGGCCGGGTCGAAGCGGTCCCAGCGCAGCACCCACGCGGGGTCGAACGGGGTGGTGGTGCGGTCCTCCAGATGCAGGGTCCCGTAGTCCTGGACCACCAGGTGGGCGCCGGCCGCCTTGAGTCGGCCCTTGCCGAGCTCGGGCTCGCGGTCCACGCCGATCACGAGGCCGAAGCGGCCGTCCGAGGCGGCCTTCACGCCGGAGACGGCGTCCTCGAGGACCATCGCGTCCGCGACGTCGACGCCCAGCTCGCGGGCGGCCTCCCAGAACATCGCCGGGTCCGGCTTGCCCGGCAGCCCGCGCTCGACGGCGGTGTTCCCGTCCACGATCACGGGGAAGAAGTCCAGCACGCCGCCGGCCGTGAGCACGGCGCGGGAGTTCTTGGAGCTGGTGACCAGTGCGACCGGCACACCCTTGGCCCGCAGCCGCTCGAGGAGGTCCTGGGCCTCCGGGAACACGCGGACGCCGTCGCGCTCGAGGACCTGCTCGAAGTAGCCCTGCTTGCGCTCGGCGAGGGCGAGGACCGTCAGCTCCGGGGCCGCGTCCGCCTCGGGGGCGTCGGCCTCCGGGACCTGCAGGCCGCGGGAGGCGAAGAACGTGCGGACTCCGTCCTCGCGGGGGCGCCCGTCCACGTGGTGCAGGTAGTCGGCGGCGGCGTCGAAGGGACGCAGCACGTCCGGGTCCGCGGCGACGACGGCGGCGTTGGCGGGCAGCGCGCCCACGGCGGGCAGCGCCCCGTCGAAGAGCTCCTTCCACGCCTGCGCGTGCACGCCGGCGGTGTCCGTGATGACCCCGTCCATGTCGAAGATGACGGCGCGGTAGCGGCGGAGCCGGTGGCGGCGGGCGTTCAGGTCCTGCGGAGCGGCGGGGGTGAGCGTCTGCGACATGGGAACCAGCCTACGGGCGGGGAAGTGGGGCCGCACGGGGAGTGCCGCGGCGATGTTCACCGCAGCGAGCGCGCCGTCGTTCCGGCCGACCGCACCGCAGCGACATCACAGCGGTTCTCAGCTGCGGTGATGTCGCTGCGGCGCGGTGGGTTCCGGGAATAGGGTCGTGCCGACGGGGCGGACGTGTGCCCCCGCGCGCCGGAAGCGTGGCCCGGGAACGAGCAGGACACACTCGGCGGAGATGGCCGGGGGGCGAAGGGCTCATGAACTGGATGATGAGCAAGTGATGGATGCGAAGCCGACGCGGTTGCGGAAGAAGGCGACGCGGGAGGAGATCCTGGCGAGTCTGCCGGTGCAGGCGCGGGTGCGTCCGGCGCGGTGGTTGCTCCTGTGGCTGATCGTCGTGGTGTGCATCGCGGTGTTCGTGTGGGTGATCTTCCGGCCGCCGGAGGATGTCTCGGCCGGGTTCGGGGTGTGGCGTGTGGCGTCGTTCATCGGGTTGGCGCTGGCGTTGGCGGTGCTTCCCGCCGCGACGATGGGTCTGTTCCGGCCTCGGCATGTCACGTTCGATGAGCGACGGGTGTGGACGCGGGACTGGTCCGTGGACTGGGCGGACGTGAAGGAAGTCCGTGCTGTGGCGCCAGAGTCGGAGCACACGATGAAGGTGGCGCTCAAGGTGGACGAGCGGCTGTGGAACGAGGGTGGTCTGCGCAAGGCCAACCGGTGGGACTCGGGACGGCCGTTGCAGGGTGGCGGGTTGACCCGTGCGCAACCGCTCGTGCTCACGCAACCCGCGCTCGCGCCGTCGGCTCTGACGCTGCTGCAGGTCTTCGTCGAGTTGAAGAAGCGGAACCGTCGGGCGGGGAGCCCGCGGTGACGCGCCCCGGCCCCCGTCACCGCCGGGTCAGCAGTGTGAGCACCTCCGCGTGCCGGGTCTGCGGGAACATGTCGAACAACTGCACCCGCGCCACCCGATAGCTCGGCATCCGGGCCAGGTCCTGTGCCAGCGTCGTCGGGTTGCAGCTCGAGTACAGCACGGTGGGCGCGCCCGAGTCCTCCAGCGCGTCGGCCAGCTCGGCGCCGATGCCCCGCCGCGGCGGATTCACGACGACGGCGTCCGGGCGGGACCGCCGTTTCTCGAACGAAAGCGCCTCCGGAGCCCGCCGTTTCTCGAACGAAAGCGCGGAGGTGGCGTCGCCGGCGGAGAAGCGCGCCCGGTCGGCCAGGCCGAGCTCCGCGGCCGTCTCCCGGGCCGCGGCCACCGCCTCGGCGGAGGACTCCATGCCCCACACGTCTCGCACGCCGGCCCGGGCCAGGTGGAACGCGAACCCGCCCACCCCGCAGTACAGGTCCCACGCCGCCGCCGGCAGGCCGGCCTCGGCGACCCACGCCGCCGCCGTCGCGTACAGCCCCTCGGTCACCGCGGTGTTCGTCTGGAAGAACCCCTGCGGGCGCAGCCGCAGGCCGATCCCGTTCAGTTCCATCCGCAGGGTCGGCCCGCCGGCGAGCACGATCTCCTCGTCGCCCTCGGGCAGGGCCACGTGCTCGGGCAGCAGGTTCGCGCTCACCACGGCGGCGGGTGTCCCGCGCGCCGCGAGGTCATCCAGCAGCCCCGGCACCGCCGCGCGCAGCGCGTCCAGCCGGTCGGCGGAGCGCAGCACGAACCGGACCATCGCCTCCCGGTCGGGGGAGAGCGTCACGATCACGTTCTTCAGCTCGCCCGTGCGGGCGGCGACGTCGTAGGGCTCCAGCCCGGCCGCCGTCACCGCCGCCGCGCACGCCTCGAACACGCCCTCCATGCCGGCCTCGTACAGGCCGCAGTCGCGCAGGTCCACGCCGGCGCCGTCGTGATGGCGGGGGTGCTGCCGCGGGTCCAGGATGCCCAGCCGCGGCGCCGCCGCCGACCCCGTGACCACGAGCTTCGCCTTGTTCCGGAACCCGGCCTCCGCGGAGGCGAACGGCTCGGCCACGACCGTGTCCGCGTCGACCGCGTCCGCCAGGGCGGCCAGGACCGCGGCCTGCTTGTCCGCGAGCTGCCGGGCGTACGGCACGCCCATCAGCGGGCAGGAACGGCACTCGCCGACGTCGAAGTGGGGGCACTGCACGGGCGTCGCCTCAGCCCTCGAGGCTGACCCGCAGGCCGGGCCGGTCCAGGCGGATCGCGAGCTGCTCGAGGGCCAGCTCGGCGGCCGCGGCCAGGTCCGCGTCCACGTCCATCACCATGCCGGTGAGCACGGGCAGGGCGGACTCGAGGTCCTCGGGGCGGGCGAGGGCGCCCAGCGCGGACGCGGCCGACGCGCGGACCTCCGGGTCCGGGTCGGCACAGCCGGCCCGCACCGCGTCCACGAGGGTGCGGTCGACGGCGGCATCGCGGCGCAGCGAGCCGGCGCGGGAGGCGAGCACGAGGTGGGCCGCCGAGCGGACGTCCGCCTCGGGGGCGGTGAGCGCCCCGGTCAGGGCGGGCAGCGCGCTGCGGTGCCACGCGTGCATCAGGGCCAGGGCGCCGGTCGCGGCGGGGCTGAGGTCGCCGTCGTCGCCGGTGAGGGCGCGGGCGGCGCCCGAGGTGACGTCATCGGGAGTGGCCGCGCCGGTCATCAGGCGCACCGCCAGCCCGGCGACGGCGGCCTCCCCGCGCTCGGCGACGGCGGCCTCGGTGCGGCGGCGCAGGCGGTCGTGCGGAGTCTGGGGCTCCGCGGGCAGGGGGAGACGGTCGAAGGCGGTCATGGGTCCATTGTCCCCCGTGCGCGGACCCGCCTGGGGCGCGGCCGGGAGGTTCCCCGCAGACTCCTGGACGGGGCGTGACCGGCCGCACAGGGCCCGGACTCGGGTGATACGTTCGACGGCATGAGACCCCCCGGAGCCCTCGCCCTCGAATTCCGGGCGGACAGCTTCGATCATCCCACCGGCCTGGTGGACGCCGGCACCGTCATCTCCTGGATCGAGAAGGCCGGCTACGCCGTCGCGGCGAGTTGGGCCGGGACGTTCGTGCGTGCCCGCTACATGGGGCACACCCAGTTCCGGCACCCCGTGCCGGTGGACCGCCGCGCTGTGGTGCAGGCGCGCGTGGTCCACACGGACGGCGCCGAGGTGCACGTCCAGACCCGCCTGCTGCTGCCGGAGATCCGCGACGACGACGGCGACCCCGTGGTCGCCACCTCGTCCCTCGTGGTCTACGCCGCGGAGGAGGGCGGGGTGCCCGTGACCGTGCCGGTCTGGGAGCCCTCGACCCCCGGCCAGATCGAGCGCGACGAACAGGCCCGCCGCTCCACCGTGGCCCGCCGCGCCGTCGAGCGCGGCATGGCCCGACTGCCGTTCCCCGCGCCCGGGGAGGCCCCCGAGGAGATGAGCACCCTCGCGTTCCTGGCCCCCAACGCGGAGGCCACCGTGGGCGGCACCATCAACGCGGGCGCGATCCTGCGCTGGGTGGACGAGGCGGCCGCCGTCTGCGCCGCCCGCTGGACCGGACATGAATCCGTGGTCGCGGTGTTCGGCGGCGGTGTGCGCTTCGTGCGGAACATCCACGTGGGCGACCTCGTGCGCGTGGAGGCCCTCCTGGTGAACACCACGGAGCGGTCCATGCATGTGGCGCTGCGCGTCTACGCGAGCCGACGCACCGGGGCGGAGTCCCGCCTGGTGGCGCACTCGATCGCCGTCATGGTGGACGTCTCCGCGGAGGACCAGGCCCAGCGGGTGCGGCAGTACATCCCCGAGAGCGAGAGCGCCCGGAGGCTGCAGGAGACGGCGATCGAACTCGTGCGCATGCGCTCCGAGGTGAGCGCGGCCTGGACCGAGATGCGCCGCTCGACCGATCCGCGCTGACGGGGCCCTGAGTAGACTGAGCGAATGCGTCGACCGTCCCTGCCGTCCCTGTCCCGCCTGCCGGTCCGTCGTCTCCTCCGGGGAGCGGCCGTGGCCGCGGGCGTCGGTCTCGTGGGGCTGCCGCTGACGGTCGCCGCCGGGCTCACCGGCGTGGACATGGTCAAGCGCGGCGGCCGAGTGCGCCGACCCGCGCCGAACCCCGGCGTGTTCGACGCCCACGTGGAGGGCTCCGAGCTGCGCATCTTCACCTCGGGTGAGGACCTCTACAAGGAGATGATCGCCGCGATCGACGGAGCGCAGCGGATCATCAAGTTCGAGACCTTCATCTGGAAGGGCGACCCCACGGGCCAGCGGTTCATGGACGCCTTCAACCGGGCGGCCGCGCGCGGCGTGGAGGTCTACGTCTCCTACGACGGGTTCGGGAACCTCGTGGTCCCGCCCCGCTTCTACCGTCAGCTGGACCCGCGCATCCACGTGTTCCGGCTGCCGGCCTTCGCCCGCCCGATCTGGCGAGGCGTGGTCCGGCACAGCGGGTTCAACCACTCGAAGATCATGGTGGTGGACGACGAGGTCGGCTTCGCCGGCGGCTTCAACATCGGCGACGACTACGCCCGCCTGTGGCGGGACACCCACGTGCGTGAGCGCGGCCCGGCGGTGTGGGCGCTGGGCCAGTCGATCTCCATCAAGTGGAACGCCCACCACCGCGCGGGCGAGCAGATGTCCTGGCGCCCCCCGGACACGTGGGACCCGCGCGTCACCGTGGCCGCGAACCAGCCGCCGCTCCTGGTCTACCCGATCCGGCTGAGCTACCTCGACGCCATCCAGCGGGCGCAGCACCGCATCCTCATCAACACGCCGTACTTCATCCCGGACCAGCAGGTCCTCGAGGCGCTGCTGCACGCGGCCCGGCGCGGGGTGGACGTGCAGGTGATGGTGCCGGAGGACTCCAACCACATCGTGGCGGACTGGGCCTCGCGCGGCTTCTTCGGGAAGATGCTCGAGGCCGGCATCACGATCCTGCTGTACAGGGCCAGCATGATCCACGCGAAGACCGCCACCGTGGACGGCATCTGGTCCACCGTGGGCTCGGCCAACGTCGACCGCCTCTCCCTGGGCTTCAACTACGAGTCCAACGTGGTGGTCGTGGACCGCGACTTCGCCGCCCGGATGGAGGAGATCTTCGCTCTCGACGCCCAGCAGGCCGTCCGGATCGACACCCCGCGCTGGGAGGACCGTCACGGCCTCGCCCGCGTGGTCGAGGCCCTGCTGGTACCACTGCGTCCCCTGCTCTGAGGACCCCGGGCGCTGAGCCAGACGTTTCTGCAGTTCTGACGCCCGATCCGCAGCG
>NZ_JXSP01000082.1:0-7874 GCF_000946635.1 Micrococcus sp. MS-ASIII-49 | reverse complement strand
GGAATCATCTGGCTCACGCCCCCTGGCGACGTCTCCCGACCGTGCCGTCCCTTCCCGTCGCCGCCCGGGCTCACCCTCTCTCTTGCATACCCCTGGGGGTATACCCTACGCTCGTTCTCGACATACCCCAGGGGGTATCGGATGGACATCGAGACCCCCCGACCCGGAGGAGAACCATGCTGCTCGAGCGCATCTACGACGAGGACCTCGCCCAGGCCAGCTACGTGATCGGCTGCCAGGCGAAGAACGAGGCGATGGTGGTGGACCCCCGCCGCGACATCCAGGTGTACCTGGACCTGGCCGCCAAGAACGGCATGACCATCACCCACGTGACCGAGACCCACATCCACGCGGACTACCTCTCCGGCACCCGCGAGCTGGCCCACGCCACCGGCGCCCAGATCCACCTGTCCGGCGAGGGCGGCGAGGACTGGGCCTACGGCTTCGAGGGCAACCTCCTCAAGGACGGCGACACGGTGACGCTCGGCAACATCACCGTCGAGGCCGTGCACACCCCGGGCCACACCCCCGAGCACCTGTCCTTCCTCGTCACCGACGGCGCCTTCGCGGACGCCCCGGGCTACATGCTCACCGGCGACTTCGTGTTCTCCGGCGACCTCGGCCGCCCGGACCTGCTGGACGAGGCCGCCGGCGGCGTCGACACCCGCTTCGAGGGCGCCCAGCAGCTCTTCGCCTCCCTCAAGGCGAAGTTCCTGACCCTCCCGGACCACGTGCAGGTGTTCCCGGCCCACGGCGCCGGCTCCGCCTGCGGCAAGGCACTCGGCGCGCTGCCCTCCACCACGGTCGGCTACGAGCGCAAGTACGCGTGGTGGTCCGACTACCTGAAGAACGACGACGAGCAGGGCTTCATCGACGAGCTGCTCGACGGCCAGCCCGACGCCCACGCCTACTTCGCCCGCATGAAGCGCCAGAACAAGCAGGGGCCAGCCATCCTGGGCGAGCTGCCCGAGCTCGAGGAGCTGGACGCCGGGGGCGTGCAGGCGACGCTCGCCGAGGGCGCCGTGTTCGCGGACACCCGCGGTGTGGACGAGATCCTCGCCGGCACCGTGCCGGGCGCGCTGGCCTTTCCGTCCCGCGGCAAGGTCGCCACGCACGCCGGCTGGGCCTACGACCCGGAGAGCGACGACGCCGCCCTCGTCCTGCTCGCCGAGGACCGCGAGGACGCGCACACGATGCGCGACCACATGATCCGCGTGGGCGTCGACGCCGCCGCCGCGTTCACCACCTCCGTGGACGGCCTCACGTTGGAGCCGGTGCCCACCGTGCAGGCCGACGAGCTGCGGTCCCGCATCGAGGCCGGCGAGGTCGGCGCGGAGCAGGACACCGTGCTGGTGGACGTGCGCAACAAGACCGAGTTCTCCCACGGCACCGTGGCGGACGCCCGGCAGCTGAACGCCGGCAAGGTGCTCTTCCACCAGGAGGAGCTGCCGAAGGACAAGACCCTGGTGACCTTCTGCCAGTCCGGCCTGCGCAACATCGTGGCCGCCCAGGCGCTGCGCCGCGCCGGGTTCGACGTGATCGAGCTCGAGGGCAGCTACGCCGCCTGGCAGCAGTCCTGACACACCCCCAGACCAACCCCGAGGAGCCCCTCCCATGAGCGTCACCCTGTCCCCCGTCGCCCCGCGCGACCTGAAGGCCGAGCTGGCCGCCCGCCCCGACGCCGTCGTGCTGGACGTGCGCACCCCCGGCGAGTTCGAGACCGAGCACATCGCCGGCTCCTACAACGTGCCGCTGGACCTGCTCCAGGAGCACGCGGACGAGGTCGCCGCCCGCCTGGACGGCACCGCGGTGCTCGTCTGCCAGTCCGGCAGCCGGGCCGGCACCGCCCAGGACCGTCTGGCCCAGGCCGGCTTCACCTCCGCGCGCGTCCTGCAGGGCGGCATCTCCGCCTACGCCGAGGCCGGCGGCGAGGTCGTCCGCAGCGGCAACCGCTGGTCCATGGACCGTCAGGTCCGCATGACCGCCGGGTCCATCGCGCTGGTCGGGGCCGTGGCCTCCCAGGTCGGCTCGACGCGGTTCGGCCTCATCCCCGCCGCGATCGGCGCGGGCCTGTCCTTCTCCGCCGTGTCCAACACGTGCGCCATGGCGTCCGTGCTGGCCAAGATGCCGTGGAACCGCCCCGCGCAGGAGCGCTCCGCGGGCGACGTGATCGGCCGCATCCCCACCGGCGCGGGGAAGCGGAGCTGACCCGTGATGTGGATCGTCCTCGCCCTGGCCCTCGTGGTCGGCCTGCTGCTCGGCCTCATGGGTGGCGGCGGGTCGATCCTGATGGTGCCCCTGCTGACGTACGTGGCCGGCCTCGAGCCGAAGCAGGCCATCGCGGGCTCCCTGTTCGTGGTGGGTGTGACCTCGCTGGTCTCAGTGCTGCTGCACTCGCGGCACGGCACCGTCCGGTGGCGCACCGGCCTGATCTTCGGCGCGGCCTCGATGGTGGGTGCCCTCCTGGGCGGCGTCGTCGGCGGCTTCCTGCCGGGGACCCTGCTGCTGATCGCCTTCGCGGTGATGATGCTCTTCACGGCGTGGGCCATGATCCGGCCCAAGAAGACGCAGCCGGCGGCCGCCCCCTCAGTGGAGGCCTCGGCTGACGTCGAGCCCCGCCGCCACCCGCTCGGGAAGATCCTGCTGGAGGGCGTCGTCGTCGGCTTCGTCACGGGCATCGTCGGCGCCGGCGGCGGGTTCCTCGTGGTCCCTGCGCTGGTCCTGCTCGGCGGCCTGCCGATGTCCGCTGCGGTGGGCACGTCCCTGCTGGTGATCGCCATGAAGTCCTTCGCGGGCCTCGGCGGCTACCTGACCAGCGTGACGCTGCCGTGGGACCTGCTGCTGTGGGTCACCGGTGTGGCCGTGGTCGGTGCGCTGATCGGCGTTCCGCTCATGAAGCGGGTCCCGGAGAAGGCGCTGAAGAAGGGCTTCGGCTGGTTCGTGCTGGCCATGGGCCTGGTGATCCTCGTCCGGGAGCTCATCGGTCTCCTCGTGTGACATCCGGCGACGTCGCCGGATACCCCTGGGGATATGATTCCCCTCCCCGCCACCGTGACAAAGGAGGTCGCCGTGCGCACCGCCGACGCCGAGACCCAGCGCAAGATCCTCAACCGCCTCAAGCGGGCCCGCGGCCAGCTGGACGCCGTCATCCGCGAGGTCGAGGGCGAGGGTCGCTGCAAGGACGTGGTCACGCAGCTCTCCGCCGTCTCCACCGCGCTGGATCGCGCCGGCTTCGCGGTCGTCTCATCCGCCATGCAGTATTGCCTCGCCGACCCCGAGAAGGCGGAGGACGAGGAGAAGCTCACCGTCGCCGAGCTCGAGAAGCTCTTCATGACCCTGGCCTGACCGGCCACCCCGAAGCCCCCTCGCCGAAAGGATCCCTCATGTGCCGTCCGGCGCGCTGACCCGTCTGCCGCAGGGCCACCTGGGCCGGATGCGGCCGGCACGTCGAGTCCCTCAAGGCCGTCGTCCCCGCGGCGCAGTGGTGCGATGGCCGTCACCCTGATGCCGAGCGCGACGCAGCCCGCGCGGGCCGTGCCGGGGCCGCAAGGTTCTTCGCGAGGCTCTTCGGGCGCTGAGCCAGGCGTTCCGGGGGCGTGAGCCAGATGTTCGTGCTGTTCTGAGGGACCCTCAGCCGCGGAAACGTCTGGCTCACGCCCCCCGTCTGGCGTCGCTCAGTCCTCGTACGGGTCCGCCAGCGGGTGGTTCGGCAGCCGGCTGTCCGGGGTGCGCCCGCGGCGTCCGACGACGACGGCTGCTGCCCGACCTCCTCGCCCGCGGCTGGGGCACAATGAGCCCGGCCCCCTTCGGCCCACCTCACTGCAGCCCACGCGGCCGCGCGCCCATCCCGACTCCCTGGGAGCCCCATGCTCTGGACCCTGCTCCGCCGTCACGGCCGGCGCTATCGCGGCGACGTCGCGGCCGTCGTCGTGCTGCAGCTGATCAGCACGCTGGCCATGCTGTACCTGCCCAGCCTCAATGCCCGCATCATCGACGAGGGCGTGGCCCGCGGCGACACCGCCCGCATCTGGGACATCGGCCTCGTGATGCTCGGCGTGGCGTTGGTGCAGGTGGTCGCCGCGATCGCCGCCGTGTGGTTCGGCGCGAAGGCCTCGATGGGCGTCGGCCGGGACCTGCGCCGCGCCGTCTACACCCGCGTGGACGCGTTCTCCGCGGAGGAGCTCGGCCGCTTCGGCGCCGCGACCCTCATCACCCGCGGCACCAACGACGTCAACCAGGTCCAGATGCTCACCCTCATGGCCCTGAACTTCATGGTGGCCGTGCCGATCATGGCGGTCGGCGGCATCGTCATGGCCATCCGCGAGGACCCGGGTCTGTCCTGGCTGGTGTGGGTCTCCGTGCCGGTGCTGCTGGTGATCGTGGCGTGGATCGTCGCGCGTCTCATGCCGCTGTTCCAGCAGATGCAGGACAACATCGACGACGTCAACGGCGTGCTGCGCGAGCAGATCCAGGGCATCCGCGTGGTCCGCGCGTTCGTGCGCGAGCGCCACGAGACGCGCCGGTTCACGGACGCCAACGCCGCCCTGACGGAGACGTCCGTGCGGATCGGTCGGCTGTTCGTGCTGCTCGGCCCGGTCATCACGATGATCCTGCACCTGGCCACCGCCGCCGTCCTGTGGTTCGGCGGCCAGCGCGTGGACGCGGGGCTCGTGCAGGTCGGCGCGCTCACCGCGTTCATGCAGTACCTGCTGCAGATCCTCATGGCGGTGATGATGGGCACCTTCATGATGATGATGCTCCCGCGCGCCGTGATCTCCGCGCGCCGCATCGGCGAGGTCCTGGACACCGTCCCCACGCTCGGCGAGCCGGTCCGCCCGGTGACCCCCGAACGTCGCGACGGCGCCGTGGAGCTGCGCCACGTCACCTTCCAGTACCCCGGCGCCGAGGCGCCGGTGCTCGACGACGTCAGCTTCGTCGTCGCCCCCGGCACCACGACGGCGATCATCGGCTCGACCGGCTCCGGCAAGTCCACGCTGATCAGTCTGCTGCCGCGGCTGTACGACGCGACGTCCGGCGAGGTGCTCGTGGACGGCGTGCCGGTGACCGACCTGGCCCGGGCCGAGCTGACCGAGGCCGTGGCCCTCGTGCCGCAGAAGCCGTACCTGTTCTCCGGCACCGTGCGGGAGAACATGCAGTTCGGGGCCCCGGACGCCTCGGACGAGCGCATCTGGGCGGCCCTCGAGACGGCCCAGGCCGCCGACTTCGTGCGCGCCCGCACCACCGGCAAGGGAGAGGCGGCGGCTTCCGGTCTGGACTCGCGGCTGTCTCAGGGCGGCACGGACGTCTCGGGCGGCCAGCGCCAGCGCCTGTCCATCGCGCGTGCCCTCGTGGCCGAGCCGCGGATCCTCGTGTTCGACGACTCGTTCTCCGCCCTGGACGTCACCACCGACGCGCGGCTGCGGGCGGCGCTCGACCGCGCGGCGGCCGGGGTGACCCGGATCGTCGTCGCCCAGCGGGTGGCCACCATCACCGACGCCGACCAGATCATCGTGCTGGACGAGGGCCGCGTGGTCGGCCGCGGCACCCACGCCGAGCTGCTGGCGGACAACCAGACCTACCGGGAGATCGTGGACTCCCAGCTGACCGCGGAGGACGTGGCATGAGCGAGCACCTGACGGACGAGGAGATCCTCGAGATCCAGGAGCAGGGCGCCACCGACGACTGGGGCGGCGGGCCGGCCCGCAAGGCCAAGGCGTTCTGGCCGTCCGCGAAGCGGCTCATGAGCCTGTTCCGCACGGAGAAGCTGGGCCTGGTGGTGGTCGCGCTGATGGTGCTGGTCGCCGTCGTGCTCAACGTGTGGGCCCCGCACGTCCTGGGCCGGGCGATGGACGTGATCTTCGGCGGCGTGGTCTCCGCGCAGATGCCCGGCGGGCTGAGCCGCGAGCAGGTCATCGACGGGCTGCGCGCCCAGGGCGAGGACCAGGCCGCAGAGATGCTCTCCGGCATGGCGTTCACGCCGGGCGAGGGGATCGACTTCACGGAGCTGGGCCGGCTGATCCTCATCGTCCTGGGCATGTACCTGGTGGCGCAGACCTTCATGTGGCTGCAGGGCCGCGTGCTCAATGACATCGTCATGCGCATCGTCTTCCGCCTGCGCGAGGAGATCGAGGCCAAGATCAACCGGCTGCCGCTGAGTTACTTCGACCGCGGGCAGCGCGGCGACCTGCTCTCCCGCGCCACCAACGACGTGGACAACGTCCAGCAGGCCCTCCAGCAGGCGTTCGCCTCGCTCGTGTACTCGGTGCTGACCGTGATCGGCATCGTCGGCATGATGTTCTGGCTGTCCTGGCAGCTCGCGCTCATCGCCCTGGTCGCCCTGCCGGTGGCCGGTGTGGTGGTGGGCGTGATCGGCAAGAAGTCCCAGGCGCTCTTCTCCGCGCAGTGGCGGGAGACGGGCCGGCTCAACGGGCACATCGAGGAGTCGTTCACGGGGCACGAGCTGGTGACCGTGTTCGGCCGTCAGCGGGACATGGCCGCGCGCTTCGACGAGCGCAACGAGGAGCTGTACGAGGCCGCGTTCACGGCGCAGTTCTACTCGGGGATGATCATGCCGATCATGCAGTGGGTGAACTGGCTGGGCTACGTGGGCATCGCGGTGGTCGGCGGCCTGCGCGTGGCCAACGGGCAGATGACCCTCGGCGCCGTGACCGCGTTCATCCAGTACTCGCGCGAGTTCAACCAGCCGCTTGGGCAGATCGCCGGCATGTCCAACATGCTGATCTCCGGCGTGGCGTCGGCCGAGCGCATCTTCGAGCTCCTCGACGAGCCGGAGGAGACCCCCGACGGCACCCCCGCCCGCGCTTTCGTTCGGGAAACGGCGCCCTCCGAGAGCGCTTTCGTTCGGGAAACGGCGCCCTCCGCCATCCCCGGGCCCGACGGCGTCGCCCACCTCCCGCGCCCGCTGCGCGGTCGCGTGGAGTTCGAGCATGTGCGCTTCTCCTACACGCCGGAGAAGCCGCTCATCACGGACCTGAACTTCGTGGCGGAGCCGGGGCAGACGGTCGCGATCGTCGGGCCGACCGGTGCCGGCAAGACCACCCTGGTCAACCTGATCATGCGGTTCTACGAGGTGGACGGCGGGCGGATCCTGCTGGACGGCGTGGACACCCGCACGGTCAGCCGCGGCGAGCTGCGCGCCGCCACCGGCATGGTGCTCCAGGACGCCGTGCTCTTCGGCGGGACCATCCGGGAGAACATCCGCTACGGCCGACTCGACGCCACGGACGAGGAGGTCGTCGCGGCGGCGAAGGCCACCTACGTGGACCGTTTCGTGCACACCCTGCCCGACGGCTACGACACCGTGATCGAGCAGGACGCCGCCAACGTGTCCGCGGGCGAGCGGCAGCTCATCACCATCGCCCGTGCGTTCCTGGCCCAGCCCTCGCTCCTGATCCTGGACGAGGCCACCTCCTCCGTGGACACCCGCACCGAGGTGCTGGTCCAGGGCGCGATGGCGGCGCTGCGCTCGGACCGCACGAGCTTCGTGATCGCCCACCGCCTCTCCACCATCCGGGACGCGGACGTCATCCTCGTGATGGAGGACGGCGACATCGTGGAGCAGGGCTCGCACGATCAGCTGCTGGCCGCTCGCGGCGCGTACTTCCGGCTGTACAGGAGCCAGTTCCAGGGCGGGGAACAGGCGGAGGAGCAGGACGACGACGGCGCGCCCGCCGCGCGCGAGGACGCCCGCTGAGGCCGGGGCTGGATGGCGCCGGCGCCCAGCCACTGGCCGCTGGCGTCGCTGCGACACGGGACCACCCGATGACCTTCTCGATCCAGGTGCCGGTGAGTTTCACGAGCCCGCACCTCTCCGGAGCCGGAGGTGTACGGGGCTAGGGCGTGTCTGAGAATAG
>NZ_JXSP01000081.1:0-7528 GCF_000946635.1 Micrococcus sp. MS-ASIII-49 | reverse complement strand
TATCGAAACCCGATCGTCGGGCCACCCCTGCCGGTGTGGCCGCGCTCATTCGTCCCCTGAGATTGCGCATCCGTCACGCGCAGGACCCTCTTGACTCCCTGGTGGGGCACGTCTGTGGACCGACCGAGAATTCTCTGGACACAGGGTGAGCACCTTCATAGAGTGCGACGTAGATCACGACTGAGCGTGAACCATAAGGAGGAGCGACATGGGTATGAAGCAGCGGATTTCTAAGGTCGGTGCCGGCGTGGCCGTCGCTGGACCGTTGGCCGTCTCCGGTGCGGTGCCAGCGCAGGCGCTGACGGACTCCGGTCGGCAGGACTGCAGCGCAGGACTCCTCCTGTCGGGCACCTACGGCTACTGCTACTACCCGTACTGACTCGCCGGCACCGATGACTTCATTACGCATTCCTGCGACGGCCGCCCTGGTGGCGGCCGTCGCCCTGACCCTCACCGGTTGCGTCGGTCGGGAGTCTGCGGGCCTCGGCGGTTCATCCACGGTCGCCGCTCCCCCCACCGCGACGGCCGAGAAGACCTGGGACGCCTCGCAGTGGGTTCCCACCGAGAGGATCGAACCCCTCCTGACGACGGAGGCGGAGAAGGAGCGCGCCTACCGTGAGCAAGTCGCGCGGCACGCTCAGGGGGCGGGAATGCCCGCGCCGCCTCAGGTGGAGCGCTCCGGGTGGTACGCCACGTCCCTCGAGTCGGACCGCATGGTGTCCACATGCCTGGCCGAGGCCGGGTGGCCGAACTCGGTCGGTCCGACCGGGGGAATTCAGATCGACACCCCACCTGAGTCCCAGAGGTCTGCTTTCGAGGCGGCCTACGTGACCTGCTACGCACAGCACCCGGTGGATCCGAGCTACACCCAGGACTGGACCGATCCGCAGCTCCGCCTCGTCTATGACTACTGGGACCAATACCTCATCCCGTGTCTCGAGGCCTACGGCTACACGGTCGACACCTCCGCGCGCCCCTCCAAAGAGGCATTCGTCTCCGCGTTCTACACTCCAGGCCGCCACCAGTGGTGGCCCTTCGAGGACAGCATGAGGGGCGTGTCGGCAGAACGCCAGGCCGAGGTCGCGCAGACATGCCCGGAGCTTCCGCCGCAGGATGTCTTCTGGGGGTCATCCGGATGAATCGCCCCGCCCGCTGGGCCGCCCTCGTCCTTGCGCTCGTGGCCGTCGCCGCGCTCGCCTTCTGGGCCGGCCGGGTCACGCTCACCCCTCCGGCTCAGGCCGAGCAGCGTCCGGCCGCGAGCGCCCTCGTCACCGTCGCCGAGCAGGAGCTCGGCCGCGTCATCACCCTCGGCGTCTCCGTGTCGCGCGAGCAGACGCCGGCGGCGGTGAACGCGCTGACCGGCGTCGTCACCCGGGCCGGAGAGTCCGGCGAGGTGGCTGCCGGGGAGGTGCTGTACGCCGTCGCCCAGAAGCCCGTGCTCGTCCTCCAGGGCGAGCTTCCCCAGTGGCGCCCTCTCGGGGAGGGCACTTCCGGCGACGACGTCGCCGCGTTCCAGCGCATGCTTGCCGCCACCGGCGCGAAGGCGGAGGCCACCGGCACGTGGGACGAGGCCACCGCGGACGCCTGGGACGACTGGCTCACCGAACGCGGCTACCCCGCCGCGGACACCGTGGAGCTCGGCCAGCTCGTGGTCCTCGACGCCCTCCCCGCGCCCCTCAGCGTGGACGCGAAGACCACCGCCGTCGGCACCACCCTCGCCGGCGGCGAGAACGTGGTGGCCCGCCCCGGCGACCAACCGGACTTCGCCCTCGAGGTCAACCAGGAGCAGGCCGCCCTCATCCCGGCCGGCACCCAGGTCACCGTGCCCCACGGCGAACACGAATGGAAGGCCGTCGCCGGCGAGTCCACCTCCGACGAGCAGGGCCTGATCCGCATCACCCTCACCGCCCCGGACGGCGGCGTGGTCTGCGGCGAGGACTGCGACACCCTGCCCGCCGACGCCACCACCTCCCTGCTCTCCCAGGTCAGCGTGGTCCCGCCCGTCTCCGGGCCCGTGGTCCCCGTGTCCGCCCTGCGCACCCAGCCAGACGGCGCCGCGACGGTCACGGTGGTCCGGGACGGCGCCGCGGAGGACCGCACCGTCACCGTCCTCGGCTCCGCCGACGGCCTCGCCGTCGTGGACGGCGTGGACGCCGGCGAGCAGGTGCGCGTGCTGAACGGCACCCGATGACGGGGCCCGCCACCCCGGGCACGCCCGCCGCCCCCGTCGTCCCCGCCGCCCTCGCCGTCGAGGACCTGCGCTTCGCCTACACCCGCGCCGCCGAGGAGCTGTTCGACGGCCTCACCCACGCGTTCACGCCGGGCGCCGTCACCGCCCTCACCGGACCCTCCGGGCGCGGCAAGTCCACCCTCCTGTACGTGCTCGGGCTCATGCTCACGCCCACCTCCGGAGTGGTGCGCCTCGGCGACGTCGACGCCTCCACCCGCCCGGACCGGGAGCGCTCCCGCCTGCGCGCCACCTCCGTGGGATTCGTGTTCCAGGACTCGGAGCTGGACCCGTCCCGCCCCATCCTGGACTCCGTGGTGGAGCCCGGCCTCTACGCCGGGTTGGAGCGCCAGACGCTCGAGGACCGGGCACGGGCGCTGCTCGAGCGCTTCGGCCTCGCCCACCGCGCCGACCACCGGCCCGGGCAGGTCTCCGGCGGGCAGGCGCAGCGGGTGGCCGTGTGCCGCGCCCTCGTGAACGCGCCCGTCGTCGTCCTCGCGGACGAGCCCACGGGCAACCTCGACCCGGACAACGCCGGCCTCGTCATGGACGCCCTCGCCGATGCCGCCGCCGAGGGGCGCACCGTGGTGGTCGCCACCCACGACCCCGCCGTCGTCGCCCGCGCCGACGAGGTGGTGCGGCTGTGAACCGGGAGGACCGCCCATGAACCTGCGCACCCTGCTGCGTGAAGCCGTCACCGCCGCACGCACCTCTCCCGTGCCCTCCGCCCTCGTGCTGCTCGTGGTGGCCGCCATGTGCTTCGCCGCCGTGGCCACCGTGGGCAGGCAGGCCGCCACCGAGGCGGCCGTCGCCGCAGAGCTCTCCGGCCCCGGCGCCCGCGTGCTCACCGTCACCGACACCGGCGGCACCGGTTTCCTCACCGGCGCCACCGCGGCCACCCTCGCCGGACTCGACACCGCCGAGGCCGCCCTCGCCCGGGACTCGCCCATGGACGCCGTGAACACCGGGATCGGCCGGGGCGGCGCCCGCGTGGCCGTGACGAACGTGGTCGGCACCCTGGACCGTGGCATCGAGCTGACCCGCGGCCGCCTGCCCGCCCCCGGCGAGGTGGTGGTCCCCGAGGCCAAGCTCGCCGAGCTCGGCCTCGCCCAGCCCTCCGGAGCGATCGAGGCCACGGACGGCCGCCAGTGGGCCGTCGTCGGGGCGTTCCAGGCCCAGGACCCCTTCCAGGACCTCGACGGCTACGCCCTCACCGTCCCCGCCGCCCCGGACGCCCTCGTGATGCAGCAGGTCCGCGTCCTCGCCGCCGACACCGCCGGCACCCGCGCCATGCAGGAGGCCGCGCTCGCCGTGATCGACCCCGACCCGCGCTCCTCGCAGGTGCAGCCCGCGCGGGCGCTGGCCGCCGGCAACGAGACGATCACCGGGGAGCTGGCCGGGCTCGGCCGGTCCCTGCTGCTGCTCATCCTCGGGGCGGGCGCCTTCTTCGTGGCGATCGTGGTGCTCGCCGACGTGCTCATCCGTCGCCGTGACCTCGGCCGCCGCCGCACCCTGGGCATCGGCCGCGCGGACCTCGTGCTGCTCGTGGCGGCCCGCACCGCCGCCCCGGCGATGCTCGGGGCGGCGGTGGGCGCGGGGGCCGGCCACGGCCTGGTCCTGGCCCAGGGGAGCGCTCTGGGATCGGCCTTCGTGGTGGGCGCGGCCGTGCTGGCCGTGCTCACCGCCGTGGTGGCCAGCCTGCTCCCGGCGGCCTTCGCGGCCTTCCGGGACCCGGTGCGGGTGATGCGCACCGCCTGACCCCTTCCGCCCGCCGGCCGCGTTCTCGCCCGCCTCGATTCCCGCGCGTCGCCCGCCGCGCGTCGGCCGCCGCAGTGCGCGTGCCGCCGGATCAGAAGGTGTAGGGCACGCGCTCCCAGGTCAGCAGCGGCTGCTGGGCGTTCTTGCCCTTGCCCGCGGAGTTCGGCGCCACGGTGAAGCGGGTCCACTCGTTCGAGGTGGCGTCGCCCTCCACGGTCACGCGCTGCAGGTTGGCCACCGGGGCCACACCGTACACGTCCAGCCACGGGGAGCCGGCGGCGAGGGGTGCGTCGGCGGTGTAGCGGTGGGAGTCGCCGTTGATCAGGTACACCGGCTTGCCGAACTCGCGGGAGAGGTCGGCGATCAACCGCACGGTCTTGGTGAACGCCTGCGACGCCGCCGCGTCCTCCGGCGAGATCACGCCGCCCTCGGCCAGGCGTGGCTCGAACATGTCGGCCTGGAGCATCAGCACCACGCCGCGGGCGTTGGTGCGCTCGGCGTCGGTGAAGAGGTCGCGGATCAGGGCGTGGTTGGCGGCGTCGCGGTGGGCCACCTCGGCGCGCTGTTCCGGGGTCTGCTCCGTCAGGCCGAGGCCGGACCACGGCAGCGTCGAGTTCTGCGAGCCCTGCACGTTCACCACGCCGAACTCCACGCGCTGCTCGCGCCAGCGGGCGTTCTCCGGCAGGCCGATCTCGTCCTGGGCATCGAGGCGCATGGAGGTGTCGCCGAGGGTGCGGTCGGCGTGCGGGTAGAAGACGTCGCGGAAGGTGTCCAAGCGCTCGAGCGGGTCGTAGGAGCCGTTGTTCTTCCGGTGGCAGTCGGTCCAATCGTTGTCTCCGGGGGTGAGCACGAGCGGCAGTGCCAGGCGGTCGAACTCGCCGCGGATCATCCAGAAGTACGCGTCGGAGCACTCGGCGGAGCCGGCCTTGATGTCGCCGACGTGTGCAAGGAACTCGAGCTCCCCGGCCTGCGCGGACAGCTCGTCGATCATGTCCGGGAAGCGCTCCACCTGGGCTTGGCCGTAGGGGACGTCTCCGATTACGCCGAACTCGAAGGCGTGCTTCGAGGACGACGACGGCGCTCCGGTGGACGCGGCCGGTGCGGCCTGGGCCGGGGCGGCGGTGAGGGCGGTCAGGCTCGCGGCGGCGGCGGCGAGCAGGGCGAGGGCGCGGGACGATGACGGGCGCATGGTGGCTCCTGGGGGACGGTGGCCTGGCCTGGGGAGGCCAGCCGGGGCGGTGCGCCGGCGAGCGCCGGCGCGGTCACCCTAGGAGGGGGCGGTAGCTGCCGACCCGCTCGCCGGTGACGGCCAGGGGAGGGGCGGGTGACGACGTCGTGAACGCGGCCACACCCGCCGCCGCCCGCACCTGTTGCGTCCGGGGCCGCCGCTACCCTCGAGGGCATGCCCGCATTCGCCGCCGTCCCGATGTCGTCGCCCGCCACGCCCCGCGAGCGGCAGTCGGTGCTGCGCACCCTGCGCACCCCACGGTGGCTGGGCACCGAGGTGCTGGCCGCCGTCGTGGTGGCGCTCGCGC
Source organism: Micrococcus sp. MS-ASIII-49 (assembly GCF_000946635.1). NCBI lineage: Bacteria > Bacillati > Actinomycetota > Actinomycetes > Micrococcales > Micrococcaceae > Micrococcus > Micrococcus sp. MS-ASIII-49. The sequence goes on along the minus strand of NZ_JXSP01000081.1, from coordinate 2,008 downwards.
TGATCCCGGAGGCCATCGCGTTCTCGATCATCGCGGGCGTGGACCCGCGCGTCGGCCTGTTCGCCTCCTTCACCATGGCGGTGACCACGGCGATCGTGGGCGGCCGGCCCGCCATGATCTCCGCGGCCACGGGGGCGGTGGCGCTCGTCGTCGCACCGCTGTCCCACGCGTACGGGGTGGGGCACCTCCTGGCCGCGATCATCCTCGGCGGCGTCATCCAGATCCTGCTCGGCGTGTTCGGGGTGGCCCGGCTCATGCGGTTCGTCCCGCGCTCGGTGATGGTGGGGTTCGTCAACGCGTTGGCCATCCTCGTGTTCACCTCGCAGCTGCCCGAGCTGATCGGCGTCCCGTGGCTCGTGTACCCGCTCACGGCGTTGGCCCTGGCGATCGTGGTGCTGTTGCCGCGGCTCACCACTGCGGTGCCTGCGACGCTCGTGGCCGTCGTCGTGGTCACCGCCCTGGTGATGGCCGCCGGCCTGGCCGTGCCGCGCGTGGGGGACCGTGGCGCGCTGCCGGATGCGCTGCCCGTGCTCGGCCTGCCGGACGTCCCGCTGACGTGGGAGACCCTCCGGTTGATCCTGCCGTTCAGCGTCGGCATCGCGTTCGTGGGGTTGCTCGAGTCCCTGCTCACCGCGAAGCTGGTGGACGACATCACGGACACCCGCTCGGACAAGACGCGCGAGTCCTGGGGGCAGGGGGTCGCGAACGTGGTCTCCGGGTTGTTCGGCGGGATGGGCGGCTGTGCCGTGGTGGGGCAGACCATGATGAACGTCAAGGCGAACGGCGCCCGCACCCGGATCTCCACGTTCCTCGCGGGCGTGTTCCTGCTGGTGCTCGTGGTGGCCTTCGGCGGCTTCGTGGCGCAGATCCCCATGGCCGCGCTCGTGGGCGTGATGATGTTCGTGGCCGCCGCGACCTTCGACTGGCACTCGGTGCGCCCCGCCACCCTGCGCGCGATGCCGCGCTCGGAGACCGCCGTCATGGTCGTGACCGTGGCGGCCACGGTGCTCACTCACAACCTCGCGATCGGCGTGGGTGTGGGCGTGCTCGCTGCGCTGGTGCTCTTCGCCCAGCGCGTCTCGCGTCTGGTCACGGTGGTCCGCGAGGTCCACGACGACGGCGACGCCGTCACGTATCGCGTGCACGGCGCCCTGTTCTTCGCGTCCTCGAACGACCTCTACTCGCAGTTCGAGTACGCCCTCGACCCGCCGCGCGTCGTGATCGACATGAGTGCCGCGCACGTGTGGGACGCCTCCACTGTGGCCGCGCTCGACTCGGTGCTGACCAAGTACGCCCGGCACGGGATCCACGCCGAGGTGACGGGGCTGAACGAGGCCTCCGCGGCGATGCACGCGCGCCTCACCGGGCGACTCGGCGCCTGAGCCGGCGGGCTCAGGCGGTGACGAACTCCCACTGGTGCCCGTCCGGGTCGACGATCTCGCGGGAGTGCATGCCGGAGTCGGCCATCTCCTCGCGCAGGTCCTCGGGCAGGGGCACCTCGGCGGCGCCGAGCTCGATCGCCCGGTCCGCCAGGGCGTCCACCGCCGCGGCGTCGCCGACGGTCAGCGCCATGAGGGCGGAGTTAGTGGTGAGGCAGTCGGCGATCTCACGGTTGCCGATGAAGTCGGTGTAGTAGCCGGGGCTGAGGTACATCGCGTACGTCGACTCGGTGAGCTCGATGCACACCGAGTGCTCGTCCGAGTAGTCGTCCATTGCGGTGGCGCCCAGGGTCGTCCAGAACTCACGGATCCGCTCGGTGTCCGTCGTCGGGAGGTTGATGAACACCGGCTGGGAGAACAAGGCCATGGGGAGCACCGTAGACGAGGCGTTCGGCCCGCCGCCACCGCGCGCGTGTCGCGGGCGCGCGGGCGTGGCGTGGGCCACGGAGCCGCTCCCGACGACGGCGCCCGCGGCCTGGCGCGTCCGCCCCCGTTGGTAGCGTGGCCGCCATGAGCGTTCCTCCCTCTGGCCCGCCGGCCGGTCCGCCCGCCGGCTGGCCGCCGTCGGG